>JBMOGP010000584.1:0-2229 GCA_049318285.1 Hyphomonadaceae bacterium | reverse complement strand
CCAGCACGATGAAGAAGACCGCAAAGCTCCAGGTCAGCTTGTCCCAGCCCTCGCGGGTGTAGTGAAACGTCTTCTCGAAAATGTACTGGAAGAAGTTCTTCTTCATGATCAGACCGACGATCAGGAACAGCGCGAACAGCGCGTTGAAGATCGTCACCTTGATCTGAACCCATGTGGCGTCGCCCGTGACGAGCGTCATGATGCCGAACACAACCGTGACGCCCGAGGCGATCAACGGGAAGATCGGGAGGCGTTTCAGCACCATCTGCATCGCCACCATGGCGAGGACCGTCCCGGCCAGCAGGGCCCAGGTGCCGTCTTCAACCTTTCCCGTAATGCCGTTGACCACGAACATCGCGATCAGGGGACCGAACTCGCTTGAGATGTTGACGGTCTGCTCCGCGTTGAACGGGTAGACCTTTTTGACCCAGCTCATGCGAACCCTCTAAGTCCTCTCCCGTTTCAGACATCTGAGAGGGGAGCCATCCACCTTCAAGTCCTATAGAGCGCTGGAAGGCCCGTAAACACCGGTATGGACAGCGATTGCTGGTGGTTCCGCGCCATAGCAACGCATAGGCGCTACAAAGGTGGCAGGGCGGACGGCCAACAGCTGACGCCCGTCGCGCGCCGCGTTAGGATCACCCACAACGGGGAGACATCATGAAACGCTTTCCAGGCCTGATGCTGGCGCTCGCGCTTGCCAGCTGCACCACGCTGCCGGCGGCGTCGACCCGCCAGCCCGGCTGGGTTGGGGCCTGGGGCGCATCGCCCACTCTACCTGCAGCGGGCGCGCGCACATTCGACAACCAGACCGTCCGTCAGACTGTGCGCCTCAGCCAGGGCGGCGACAGCGTCCGCATCCGGTTCAGCAACGAGTATGGCGAGAAGCCGCTGGAGATCGGCGCAGCGACCATCGCCCTCGTCGGCTTCGATGGAAAGGTCGACGGCCAGCACGTGCCGCTCACCTTCTCCGGACGCCCGTCCGCGACCCTCCCCGCCGGCGCGCCGATGCTCAGTGATCCGGTCCGGCTCGGCGTGGAGGCGCTCCAGTCAGTCTCGATTTCCATCTTCCTGCCCGGGCCGACGGGACCGTGCACCTGCCACTACGCCGCGACGGCGACAGGCTACATCTCCGGACCCGGGGACTTTACGCGGGGGGGCTTCGAGACGAAGGAGACATTCACCAACCGCGCCTTCATCTCGGCCGTGGAGGTCGAGACGGCCCCAGCCGCCACGATCATCACCTTCGGCGACTCGATCACAGACGGCACCAACTCCACCGTGAACGCCGATCGCCGCTGGCCCGACATCCTCGCTGTTCGGCTGTCCACCAGCGGGCAGGCGCGGGGGATTTCGAACCAGGCCATCGCCGGCAATCGCGTCCTGTCCCAACAGCTCCCGATCTTCGGCGAGAGCGCGCTCGCCCGCTTCGATCGGGATGTACTCACCGTACCGAACGCGAAGTGGCTCGTCGTGCTGGAAGGCATCAACGACATCGGCATGGGCGCAGCTGCACCGCCGTCAGCCGATCAGATCATTGCAGGATATCGGCAGATGATCGCGCGCGTCAGGCCGCAAGGCATCAGGGTCTACTTCGCGACGCTCCTGCCGTATGAGGGCGCACGCTATTTCCACGAGAATGGCGAGAGCGTGCGCCAGGCGGTCAATGCCTGGATCCGGACATCCGGCGAGGCCGACGGCTTCATCGACTTCGATGCAGCCGTGCGCGACCCCGCAAACCCGCGCCGCATGAAGGCCGAGCTCCAGTCTGGCGACTGGCTGCATCCCAACGATGCAGGCTATCGCGTCATGGGCGAGTCAATCGATCTCGCGTTGTTCAGGTAGCTGTCAGGTCTTCAGCTTGATCCGTCCGAGGTAGTCGCCCTTGCCAAGCGGCACGCCCTGCCCGCGGAGCAGGTCGTAGGCTGTCTTCGCGTGGAAATGCATGTTCGGATGGATACGCGAGCCGAGTACACCCGTCAGGTCGATCGCGTTCGCCTCGCAATGCGTGCGGCCACGCTTGAGAAGATGGCTCACCGCGGCGGTGGCCTGGATGAAGGTTGCAACCGTTGCGTCTTAGAGTGTGATGGCCATGAAGGCGTCTTCCGTCCCGTTCTGAAAAAGCTGAAGCCGCGCCGGATGTCCGGCGCGGCTTCAATCAGATCGCGCGTCTGGCTAGCGCGTCGGCTTGCCCTTGGCCTTCTCGGCTTCGCGCTCGAGTTCACGCGC
>JBMOGP010000583.1:0-2229 GCA_049318285.1 Hyphomonadaceae bacterium | reverse complement strand
CAGCCCGGCGGCAAGCTGATCCGCGTCGAGGGCATGCGCGAACGCTATATCGACAGCGTCTCGCAAAGCGCGAGGCTCACGCGCAAGCTGAAAGTCGTCTGCGCCTGCGGCAATGGCGCGGCTGGCGCCTTCGCGCCCGAAGCCCTGCGCCGCATGGGCGCCGAAGTGATCGAGATGGACACCAATCTCGATTACAACTTCCCGAAATACAATCCGAACCCCGAAGACCACGAGATGCTGGTCTCGATGGGACAGGCCGTGAAGGAGCATGGCGCCGATCTCTGCGTCGGCTTCGATGGCGATGGCGACCGCTGCGGCGTGGTCGACGACAAGGGCGAGGAAATCTTCGCCGACAAGATCGGCCTGCTGCTTGCGCGCGACCTGTCGAAACTCCACAAGGGCGCGACCTTCGTTGTCGATGTCAAATCCACCGGTCTCTACAAGACCGACCCGGTGCTGAAGGAAAACGGCGTCACCGTCGATTACTTCAAGACCGGCCACTCCTACATCAAGCGCCGCACCACCGAACTCGACGCCCTCGCCGGCTTCGAGAAGTCCGGCCACATGTTCTTCCGCAAGCCCTATGGCTATGGCTATGACGACGCGCTCGTCGCGGCGGCGGCAGTTCTCATGATGCTGGACCGCAACCCAGGTCGTTCGCTTTCGGATCTGAAAGCCGACCTCGGCGATGCATGGACCTCGCTCACCATGAGCCCGCACTGCGACGACGAGAAGAAGTACGCCATCGTCGACCAGGTCGTCGCGGACTACCAGGCGCTCGGCAAGGCGGGCGGTGAAATCCTTGGCCGCAAGGTGATCGACGTGAACACCGTCAACGGCGCCCGCGTGACGCTCGACGACGGCTCCTGGGTCCTCGTCCGCGCTTCCTCCAACAAGCCGGAGCTGGTCGTCGTCGTCGAGTCCATGCAGGGCGAAGACGACATGCGCGCCCTCTTCCGCGATGAAGTGAAGCCGCGCCTCGCGAAATTCGCGGACGTTGGCCACTACAATCAGGAGATCTGAAGCAGCCGCGCCTGGCGTCCATAAATGTCGGGATTTCCGATAGTTAGCCGAGCCACCCGCCACCAGCTAGGCAAAATCTGCCCACAGCTGTGAGTGGTTTAACCGAGCGTTAACCCGCCAGCCGTCCATTGGTTAACTGAGGGCAGCCGTCTGTAGGATGCGCTCGCGTAGTGATTCGGCCCCGACGGGACGTCGATAGATGGACATGACACTGACCCAGCCGCTGGTCCTGCTCGTCGCAGGCGCAGCGGCATTTGGCATTGCGGCCCTGCTCTGGGCGCTGCGCATATCCGACGGCGCCCGCGGCGCTGCCAGGAAATATCGGGAACAGGAACAGCAAGCCCGCGACAAGCTGGCCCGCGCCGAGAGCGTGTTCGGCGCCCACCCGGGCGTGATCATGGTGTGGGAAGACGCCGACGCCGAAGCGCAGCCGAACATCCCGCTATCCGAATGGGGCCTGCCCAACCTCTATGGCTCGCCCGTCGCCCTGATGGGCATTCTCCGCTTCGCCGACGATGGCACATCGGAAGACCCCGGCGTCCGCATCCTTGAAGGCCTCGCCGATCTTGAAGCGCGCGACGGCGCCGGACAGGACGCAACCCTGCGCGAACGCCTGAAGCAGCTGCGCAAGGACGGCGCCCCTTTCTCGCTCACCATCATCGGTCCCTCCGGTCGCTTCCTCGAAGCCGACGGCCGTACCGCCGGCGCCCGCGCCGTGCTGTGGATCACTGACACCACCATCAAGGGCCTCGAGGAATCCGGCGCCCGCGCCCGCATCGAAGAAGCCCGCGCCGCCATTGCGCGCGACCCGATGGCCTTCCTCGAAATGCTGGGCAAGGCGCCCTTCCCCGCCTGGCGCATGAGCGGCGCCGGCAAGCTGCAATGGGTCAACCGCGCCTATCTCAAGGCTGTCGGCGCGCCCGGCATCGACCATGTGCTGGACCGCCAGATCATGCTTGACCAGCACATCACGACCCAGGCGCAGAAGACGATCGGCGGCAATGCCGAGACCGACGAGATGCGCCACATCGTGGTCGACGGCGAACGCCGCGCCATGCGCGTCAAGATGTTCCCGCTCTCAGGCGGCATCGGCGGCATGGCCTTCGACATTACCGACCTGGAGTCGGCCCGCGAGACGCTGGAGAAGAACTCCAAGGCGCATGACGACACGCTCAACCATGTCGCCGACGGCGTCGCCATCTTCGG
>JBMOGP010000582.1:0-2232 GCA_049318285.1 Hyphomonadaceae bacterium | reverse complement strand
GGTGTCACCACCGTGCAGCACCTGCATTCGCGGGCCCCGGGCTCGCCTGAGGCGGTGGTGGCAGCCGGGCAGACCGTGATGAATGCATATCGTGAGATCGGCATGCGGGCATCCTACTCCATGGCGCTGCGCGATCAGAACCGTCTGGTTTATCAGGACGATGCCCTGTTCACGGCCTCGCTTCCGGAGGCGTTGCGGCCAGAGATGGAAGCCTATTTTGAGCGGTTTACCATTCCGCTCGCCGATCAGGTCGATATCTTCGAGGCGCTGATGGCGTCCGCAACGGCTGATCCGCGGATCAAGGTTCAGGTCGCGCCGGCCAATCTGCACTGGCTCTCCGACAAGGCGCTGGATTTGGCTGGGCAACTGTCCGAAAAGCATGCCGTGCCAATGCACATGCATCTGGTTGAGACGCCCTATCAGAAGGTCTATGCCCAGCGGCGTACGGGCGGCTCGGCCCTGGCATATCTGGCCCGTATTGGTCTCACAGGTCCCCGCCTCACCATCGGGCACGGCGTCTGGATGAGCGAGGCCGATATTGAGTTGTGCGGCGAGACTGGAACCCATGTCTGCCACAACTGTTCATCGAACTTCCGGCTCAAGAGCGGCATCGCGCCAGTTAACCGCTTCCTCGCGCGCAGGATTCCGGTTGCGATCGGGATCGATGAGGCTGGTATCAACGACGACCGAGACATGCTGCAGGAAATGCGCATGGTCCTGCGCACCCATCGGGAGCCGGGTATCGATGCGCCGTTCCCCACTGCGGCGCAGGTCCTGCGCATGGCGACCGAGCATGGTGCCGCGACGACGCCCTTTGGCGCCAACATTGGGCGCCTTTCGCCCGGCTGCGCCGCCGATCTGGTGATCATGGACTGGAAGGCAGTCACGCATCCTTACCAGGACAGCGCCTTGCCGGTGATCGATGTGCTGGTCCAGCGGGCGAAGTGCAACGCCATCCACACCGTGATGGTTGGTGGCGAGGTGGTGTATGTCGACGGACAATTTATCCGGCTTGATCGCGAGGCTGTGCTGAACGAGATTGCAGGCCTGCTCAAGAGACCGCTCAGTGATGGTGAACGTAACCGCCAGGACCTTGCAGGCGCCGTGTTCGCGCATGTGCGGGACTTCTATGATGGCTGGCTCGATACCGAAGTTGGCGAGCCGCACACACGCTACAACAGCAGAGGGTGAGCCCGTTAGGCGGGGCACTGAGCCATGAAAGCCCGCGCGATGTCTGCTCTCGTGGCAACCCACAGATTCGCCTCGTGCCGCTTCAGGAGCGCGAGGATGTCAGCAAAGGCCTTGAACCGTGCCGGGCGGCCGACGATTCTCAGGTGAAATCCGATGTTGAGCAAACGTGACTTGCCGGCTTCGGCCTCGGCGAGCAGGACATCGAGCGCACTTTCCACATAGTCGACCATCTCGGACGGCCGTACGAAGCCGTTGGGATGGAAAAACTTCATGTCATTGCTGTCGAGTGCATAGGGCACAATCAGCAGTGGCGGAAAGACGGACCTGTCCCAATAGGGCAGGTCGTCATCGAATGCGTTCGAGCAGTAGAGAAAACCCTGCTCCGCCAAAATTTGGCGGGTCGTTGGGCTCTCGCTGCCACGGCAGAAAAAGCCGCGCGGAATGACCCCTGTCGCCTGCTGGATCGCGCTCATGCAGCGCCCGATGTCGCGGGCCTCTTCGGCGGTATTGGTATAGGTGCTGTGCGGCGTCCAGCGCCAGCCATGAACTGCGGGCTCGTGGCCACGGCGGATTACCTCGGCAGCGAGGGACGGCACCCTTTCCACTGCCCGTCCGCAAAGGAAAAACGTGGCTGGCATATGGGCGGAATTCAGCGCATCCAGCATGCGCCAAAGTCCAGCCCGCATGCCGTAACCGAAAATCTGCTCTTGCCCCATATCGCGCACGCCGGGCTCAACAACGCTGATGACTTCCCCCATCAGCTCGGAGGTAGGGTCGCCGTCGCCGACCTGCAACTCCGCACCCTCCTCGAAGTTGACCACCACGGACACGGCGAGCCTGCGCCCGCCCGGCCAGGTGATTGTTGGCCACTGTCCGCCATAACCGACAAGATCACGCATGGCTGCTTCCTCAGGCGACAAAGTCCGACAGGGCCGGCCTTGGTTGCCAGCGTTCCAGCCCGAGGCCATCGCGCCAGGCGTGGGCGATTTCGTCGCGCCGGGCGAACCAGACCCCGGGCTTGCTGGCCGCGTATCCGAGGAA
>JBMOGP010000581.1:0-2234 GCA_049318285.1 Hyphomonadaceae bacterium | reverse complement strand
TGCGTCGAGGCGGCGGCCTTCGCGGTGGCGGCTGGCGGCAAGGCGCGCGGCGGCGTGCTCGACAAGGGACCGCGCGAACAGCGCTACAGGGCGGCAAGCCCCGAGGTCGGCTGGTGTAATCTTGCCGAGTGCGGCTACACACGTATCGCGGTCACACGCCAGGCGGCGACAGCGGACTGGATCGGCTTCAACGATCTCACATCGCGCACTGCAGCTTTGACATCGACCGAGCGCACGATTTCCGAGGCCACCGAACGGCATGGCGCATCGCCATGGCTGAGCGTTGTGTGAACCAGCGGAAGGACCCGGTCGCCGCGGTCAGGCGCGCCCGAGCGCGCCAGATTCTGCACACCAGGCGAGATGCGATTATCGGATCTCTGATGATGACAGCGCTCTTGCGGGTCCCCAGTTAGCCGGTGTGCAGATTGAGGCCGTCGGGCCTGGGCGATCCAGATCTGTCAATCAGCGACGATGCTGCGCTGCGGCGGCTCATCGCCCGGGACCTTCCGTCCGAAATCCCGGGCGCCCCGGCATAAGCCCGGACCGGCATTGAAACGCGCACAGCAGCGTTCGTAGCGGGGTTGACGTGTTGCCTGATCGGGCTGTCCTCTCCAGCTGTTGCATCTGCGAGGGAGAGCACCGCGATCATGACAGCCAGCCAGTCCCAGGGCCCTGACCGGCGTGTCTTCCTGTCCGGTGCAGCAAGCGCTGCAGGGCTTCTCCTCGGTGCTCCGCCGGCTCAAGCGGCGCCCGGCAAGGATTTTTCTGAGGTCGATGCCATTCTTGCGGCGGCGGTGAAAGCCGGCGACGTTCCCTGGGCGGCACTGCTCGTCACCAAAGGTGGCGCTGATCTCTACGCGGGCGCCTACGGCGTCCCGTTGGGTCATGTTGACGTGCTGCGTTCGGCGACCAAGGTCGCCACGGTCACGGCTGTTCTCACCCTCGTCGCGACAAGACAGCTCGGGCTGGACGATCCGGTTAGCCGCTACATCCCGGCGTTTGGCGGCGAGAAAGCAGCGATCACCGTTCGCCAGCTTCTGTCCATGAGTTCGGGCCTGCGTTCATCGCTCCAGGCGTTTTCGGACGCGGCGCCTCTGTCAGAGTCAGTCGCGGTCATCGCAGCCGCTCCGCTGGCTGCGCCGCCGGGAACGCGATTCATCTACGGAAATCTCGGGCTCACCGTTGCCGGGCGGGTCGCTGAAATCGTCTCGGGCAAGCGTTGGGATGCGTTCTTTCAGGACGCCCTGGCCGCGCCCCTCAAGCTCGACTTCAGTTATGTGCCGCTTGAGACCGGGCGTCTTGGCGGCGGCGGTCGGACCAGTCTTTCCGGTTACGGTCGCCTGTTGAAGCTCCACCTCGCGGGCGGCGCGCTCGATGGCGTGCGGATCATTTCACCTGAGCTCGTTGCCCAGATGCAGGTCTCGAACGGCGCAGCATTCAAGAACCCGATCCCCCAGACCGAGGCCTATGGCTATGGCATGGGCTGGTGGTTCGATCGGCTTCGCCCGGATGGGTCCGCCAGGGTCATAAGTGATCCGGGCGCCTGGGGCGCTTATCCGTGGATCGACCGGGACCGCCAGTACGGGGCGTTTGTCTTCGTGCGCAGGGAGCTCGCCGATGGCGTTGCCCTGGTCAACAGGATCCGCCCGCTGATCGATCGGGCGATTGACAGTTGATGAGCCGCTCGCGACCGGTCCGGTCTTGCAAAATCAGGGACTGACAAGGAGCCTGGTGCGACGCGAGCAGCGCCAGCCTGCGACCGGCGGGATCGCGAGGTGCGTGCAACGGGGCCGACCAGGCCCGGTTTGCACAACCCGGTTTGCACAAACCGGCTTGCACAACCCGGCTTGCAGCGAGCCCGGCGCAGATTGCGCTCGGTCCGGACCTTCACGCCCACACAACCTCAACGCTGTGCGGGTCCGGCAGCTTCCTGCAATGCCCCTCATCCCACGGCGCTAGGTCACACGTCCGTCGCGCCAGGTTTCGATAGCAGCGGTCGCCGCGGGCAACAGGTCAGGCGGTGTCGACATCTTGCGACAGTGCGCGACGGCGGGGGGATATTTTCGGCGCAAGTTCATGATACGGACACGACGACCGTTCAGATTCGGGACGCGAAAACACTGCCTTGGTAGGAGATCTGATGAAACTTGCCATCGCCGCGACAGGCCTTCGTCCCTTGCTTGCCGTCAGCCTTGCCATCGTCCTTGCCGGATGCGGTGGCGGCGGGGGAGGAG
>JBMOGP010000580.1:0-2237 GCA_049318285.1 Hyphomonadaceae bacterium | reverse complement strand
CTTCGAAATGGTCGCAGAAGCCCGGCATGCCATGTGCCCGCATCACGGGAAGCGCGGGGTCGAGGCGGCGCTGCCAGAGCGCCCGCGCCTCCTCGCATGCACCGGCCCGCATCATCGCATCCACACGCGCGTTGATGCGCGCATAAAGCATCTCGCGCGGCGGCGTCAGCGTCACACCGGCCCATGTCCCTGGCGAGAGGACCGGCGCAGCCTGGCCATGAAAACCCGACAGGGGCTTGCCCGTTGCGAACAGCACTTCGAGCGCGCGCGAAGTGCGCTGGCGATCGTTGGCTTCGATGCGATCGGCAGTGGCGGGGTCCTTTTCCAGCAGGAGCGCGCGGGCGCTGGGCTGGTCGCGCTCGACCATGGTGCGGGCCTTGTCGCGATGCTGGTCGGACACCGCCGGGATGTCGGACAGGCCATCCGTCAGCGCCATGAGATAGAGGCCGGTGCCGCCGACGATGATGGGAAGCCTGTCGGAATCAGTTATTTCTGCGATCTTCGCCGCGGCGTCCTTGCTCCAGGCGCCAACGGAGTAGCGGGCAGCCGCGTCGACATGGCCGAACAGGTGGTGGGGCGCACTGCCCAGTTCCTCAGCGTCAGGTCGGGCCGTCAGCACGTTGAGATCGGCATAGCACTGCATCGCGTCAGCATTGATGATCTCGCCGCCGTGCTTGCGCGCGAGCGCGATCGCCAGCTTCGTCTTGCCGCTGGCCGTGGGCCCGTGAATGAGGATCGCGGGACGCATTACCTTCGTGGTTTTCCTCGTCTCCAGACCTGCGTCCCCAGCTTCGCTGTTTACGCGTGACCGCGTCCCCTGATACAGCGCCTGGCTCGCCCTAACGCGACCCGGCAGCCACGTCTATGACCCATCCTTTGGACCTCGTCCTCACGCTCGTGTCCCGCGATGGCGACGTTGCGGGGCTGGCCAGCACAGCTCCCGGGCGAACGGGCGGTGTCGCCGATCGTTCCGCCGCGGACTGGAGCGTCGCGGAAACCGGCGTTGCCGGGGGTGCAGACCTGGTTGCCTGGCTGGAGGCTGAAGCCCCAGCGCGAGGCGCCGACTGGGCGATCACCCCGGCGGCAAACCGGCGCAAGGGCCTGCTCATCTCGGACATGGATTCCACCATAATCGGACAGGAATGCCTCGACGAACTCGCGGATTTTGCCGGCCTCAAGGCGGAGGTGTCTGCAATCACCGAGCGCGCGATGCGGGGCGAGCTGGATTTCGCGGGCGCGCTGACCCAGCGGGTGGCGATGCTGAAGGGGCTCAGCATTTCCGCGCTGGAAGCATGCCATGCCGAGCGGGTGCGTTTGAACGCCGGCGCACGCGAACTTGTGGCCACGATGAAGGCGCATGGCGCGCGCGCCGTCCTGGTGTCGGGCGGCTTTGGCTATTTCACCTCTCGGGTCGCTGCGATGGCCGGATTCGACGCCGATCGCGCCAACAGGCTGATTGATGATGGCGCAGCTCTGACAGGCGCCGTCGGTCAGCCCATCCTCGGCCGCGAGGCAAAACTCACGGCGCTACTCGAGGAGACGGCTGCGCGCGGGCTGACGGCGGGCGATGCACTCGCGCTTGGCGATGGCGCGAACGATCTCGACATGATCTGCGCTGCTGGCCTTGGCGTCGCCTACAAGGCAAAGCCGATCGTCGCTGCGCAGACGCGTGCACGCATCGAACACACGGACCTTCGCGCCGCGCTGTTCTTCCAGGGTTACGCGGTGAGCGAGATCGCCAGGGCCTAGCGCGGACGCACGGCGACATAGGTCACTTCGTCCTCGCCCCAGACCTGCAGCAGGACCGGCTTGCCTGCGGCCTTGGCGGCCTCTGCGGCTGCAATCGCCTGTTCGGGCGACGACACAGGCTGGAAGTGCACCTCGGTGACGACGGCGCCGATCGGGATCTTGCCGAGCGCGTCGGAGCCGGTCTCGATCGACTGCACCAGCACGCCGCGCACGGACGCCGGTATGCTGCGTCGGCGGCGATCGGCATCCTCGATCACCTTGAACTGGATGCCGAGAATGTTGGACAGGGCGGTCGCAACGTCTTTCTCCTCGGGCTTGGCGGCGGCTGCAGCCGCGCTGGCCGAAGCAAGCTTGAATGTCGCGGTCGCCTGGCGCCCGTTGCGCAGGTAGCGCACGGACACCTGCGTGCCGACCTGCGTCACGCCCATGATGCGGAACAGGTCCCGGCTTTCGCGGATCTGCTGGTTGTTGATCGCCGTGATCAGGTC
>JBMOGP010000579.1:0-2264 GCA_049318285.1 Hyphomonadaceae bacterium | reverse complement strand
TCCCGTGATTGGCGACCATCCAGTGATTGGCCTCCGACACGAACGGCCGCAGGATCGCGGCCGCGATGTCCGGGTGGTTGTAGACACCCAGAGTGTCCCCGATATCGTGTAGCAGCGCACAAACGACATACTCCTCGTCCATCCCGGCTCGATGGGCGCGCGTAGCGGTCTGCAGCGAGTGCTCCAGCCGATCCACCGGAAAGCCCCCGCAATCGCCCTTCAGCAGGTTGAGGTGGGTGACCAGTCGCTTGACGTTGTCCTTCGAGAAAACCGCGTTGGCGGCAGCGATCTTCTGCCAGTCGTCCGGCGTCGCGTTGGTGAAGGCTGTGAAGCCCGCACGGCCCATCGGCTCTGCATCGTGATGCTCGGCGTGGCCGGCATCGTGCGGTTCGGGCGGGGCCTTCAAATCGTCTGCCATGTCGGTTCCGTCAGTTCAGATAGATCGAGAGCCTAGCAGACTCTACCGGGACTTCCACAGGCGCGCCGGGCTGCTGGGCACAATTGATTACACGCGCAATGGCCAACCGCGCCCACTGTTGGCTCTCCGAACGGAGAGCCGCCACAACCCCTGAGGCATTGTGTCGGGACAATCCCGCAAAGACCGATCCACGCGCGCAAAACTCACTGCCACGGGCACCGCTCATTTCCGCACGAGCGCCTGGCATCGGATCAGTTCGCCCCGCGCAAGCCGCAAGGCGCCGTCAGTCGCCGGAAGCCTTCACCCAGCCAATATCATCTGCGCCATGATATTCCGCTGAATCTCGTTGGAGCCCGCATAAATCGAAGTCTTGCGGTTATTGAAATAGCTGCCCGCGGACGTGATCAGATGTTCGGGCGCCGGCAACGGCTCGTTCGAGCGGCCTTCCAGGTGCGCATACGTGTCCTGCACGAACGGGCTACCATAAACGCCCGCCGCTTCGAGTACGATCTCCGTTACCTTCTGGCCGATCTCGCTGCCACGCGTTTTCATCAGCGACGACATCGCACCAACCGACTGCCCGGATGACAGCTTGTCGAAGATGCGGCGCTCGGTTGCATCCAGCGCCTCGATCTGGATCTCGAGGTCAGCGAGCTTGCGCGCGAAGTCCGGATCATCGAGCAGCGGACGACCGCCTGCTGTCTCCAGCCTGGCGATCTCGCGGGCCTTGCGCAGGGCATTGCGATTGCTGGGGGCATAGGCCGAGCCACGCTCGAAGGTGAGAAGGTATTTGGCGCACGTCCAACCTTCACCTTCCTTGCCGATCAGGTTGTCTACCGGGACCCTCACATTGTCGAAAAAGACGGAGTTGATCTCCTGATCGCCCGTCGGCGTGTCGTCCAGTGTGTTGATCGGGGTAATGCTGATACCCGGCGCCTTCATGTCGACGAGTATGAAGGAAATGCCGTTCTGCTTCTTCTCCTCCTTCGACGTGCGGACGAGACAGAAGATCCAGTCGGCCCACTGCGCATGCGTGGTCCAGGTCTTGGAGCCGTTGAGGATGTAGTGGTCGCCTTCGCGCTTGGCTGACATCTGCAGGCTGGCCAGATCGGACCCTGAGCCTGGTTCAGAGTAACCCTGGCACCACCAAACTTCGGAATTGCGGATCGGCGGAAGGAATCTTTTCTTCTGCTCCTCCGTGCCGAATTTCATGATGACGGGAGCACACATCCGTACACCCATGGAACTCATGCGCGGCGCGCCAGCGAGGGCCATCTCCATCTCGTAGATGTACTTTTGCGCCTGGTTCCAGCCAGGACCGCCATGCTCCTCCGGCCAGTTGGTGACCAGCCAGCCCTTGTCTGCCAGCTTCTTGTGCCAGGCCTTCTGGTTCTTTTCGTCAAGCGACCCGTTCTTCGTGAGGGCCATGCGCTTCTTGAGATCGTCGGTGAAGTTCTCGGCGATCCAGGCGCGGACTTCATCGCGGAACTTCAGTTCCTCGGTCGTGAATTCGAGATCCATGTCAGTGACCCAATCGTTCAGCTTACTTTGTCCATACGCGTGACTGCAGGCGCACCATCCAGGAACGGCCCGAGGGCGCGCCCGAGGCGCTTGAAGTGCTCGTACCCGCGATGCGCGTCTACGGCTGCAGCGTCCTTGTACTGTTCCATGAAGATGTACTTGGTCGAGGAGTCGCGAACCTTGAACAGCTTGTAGAAAAGGACGCCGTCCTCATTGGCGTTGACGGCCGCCTCCAGTTCGAGCGCTACCTTCTCGAACTCCGCCTGCGAGCCTTCTTTCACCGTCAGTTCCGCCACAGCGCCGATCATCCGCGTCCTCCGAATTT
>JBMOGP010000578.1:0-2275 GCA_049318285.1 Hyphomonadaceae bacterium | reverse complement strand
GGGCGGCCTTCGAGCACGCGCGGAACGATCGGACGCTGGCGCGCCTGGGTCTCGGAATTCTCGACGGCGTTGAAGAAGCCGCGCTCGCCATCCTCGAAACCGTCCTCCTCGGTGTAGACGATCGGTTCGATCACTTCGCGCGGCTTGTGACCCAGCAGACGCATCACGCCCTGGACAAGGCCGCCCGCTGCGACGGGGCGAGAGGCGAGGGCGGGCACGCCGGCGACGGCGAGCTGCGGGTCGGTCTCGCGCTCGGGCCTGGAGGAGAGCGCGCGCCAGAGCGAAGTTGCATCGCTTGCGCCCATCCCCATCGCCATCGCAGCGAACACAATCGTGCAGAGCCCGGCGACGGCTGAGGCCCAGACCTGGGCTTCTGGTATCTTCAGCGCAGCGAAAGGCGTCGAGATGATCACGAGCATCACTTCGCCGACCACGCCGCCAAGACCGGCCGACATGTCCCACGATTTCGGGATCGGCCATTCGGCGAGGCAGCACGCTGCGAACAGGATGGCGGCAAGCCCCCACATCCAGGCGGCCGGATCATGCTGGCCGATTGCGAAGGCGCGGCGCACGCCGCCGATCATCAGGCCGAAGCCGAGCAGGATGGCGGTCCAGCCAAAGCCTTGCATCAACACGTCGCCAAGGGCGGCGCCGACATGGCCGAACATGTTCTCGGGCCCAGCCTCGCTGATCAGGCCGGTCGCGGCGTCGCGCACACGGGCGACAGCCATGTTCAAACTCGGGTCGCCAGCCGAATAAGACGAACAGGCCCCGCAGATGACCACGCCGGCCGAGAATGCCGCCAGCCCCGACAGGAACCGGCTGAACGCGCCTGAACCCCGCGCGTCGCCGCCGTGGTCTTCGGAATGCGGCCCACGCGGTTGCGGCATGCCTTCGTCCTCACTGGAACAAGGTTAAATCAGCACGGCGACACTGGGGCTGCGGGGCTTAACGGGGCGCTACCAAAGCTGCCCGCAAGCAGCAATTGCGCGGGAAAATATCGTTACGGCCCGGTCGTTGTCGGGCGCAAAAAAGGGCCCCGGACGCACACGCGCGCACCCGGGACCTATCCCCATGATCCGGCCTTGCGACCGCCCATGCCATGCAACTAACCCCGATCGCCGCCGGTGCACCCCGGGCGCCCCGTTCATGGTGTGCTGCAGGAAAATCTTGCCCTGAAGGGCAGCGCCTGACCACCGCAGCGCCCAATTTTTATGCAATCGACCGCGAGTCCCACGGCCCGTCGCGCGGGCTGCTTGTCCGCAACTCACACCCCGCCCCCTATCTCGGACGCATCCTGCGGGGTTCGCTCGGGTCAGTGAGGGTGCGCTTGTATACGCCGGTTGCGTCGCCAACCTCAGGGGAGTCAAATGTTCAACAATATCAGTCGACTGGAGCGACTTTCGCTTTGGGGGACCGGCGTCAGGGCCGGACTGGCGGCCATCGCTGCCGCTGTGATGTTTTCAACGCTGAGCCCGGCTATGGCCCAGCCCGCCACGGAAGCTCCGCCGACGACGGAAGCGCCCGCCGCAGCGCCTGAGGCTGCCGCCGTCGAACAGCCGGCCGCCGCCGCCGAAGAAGCCGCCCCCGTCGAGCTGACCGTCGACAAGGGCGACACGGCCTGGATGCTCGTTTCGACCGTCCTCGTCCTCCTCATGATCATCCCGGGCCTCGCCCTGTTCTATGGCGGTCTCGTTCGTTCGAGGAACGTGATCTCGCTGCTCAGCCAGGTCCTCATCGTGACCGCGATCGGGATGGTCGCCTGGGTCGGCTGGGGCTATTCGATGGCCTTCACCGATGGCGGGAGCCTCAACCAGTTTGTTGGCGGCCTCTCGAAGGTCGGCCTTGCGGGCGTCGATACGTCCACGCTGGTCGAAACCTTCTCGGTCGGCGTCGCCATTCCCGAGATCGTCTTCGTTGCCTTCCAGATGACCTTCGCCTGCATCACCACCGCGCTCGTGCTCGGCGGCGTTGCTGAACGTGCGAAATTCTGGGGCGTTGTACTCTTTGCGGTCCTCTGGCCGATCGTCGTCTACTACCCGATGGCCCACATGGTCTGGTGGTGGGGCGGCCCGATCATGGCGTCCGATCCGGCGAACGCTGAGGCGCTCGCGGCCGGCGCCGGCCTGATCTGGTCCTTCGGCGCGCTGGACTTCGCCGGCGGCACCGTCGTTCACATCAACTCGGGTATCGCAGCCCTCGTCGGCGCGCTGATCCTTGGCAAACGCAAGTCCTACAAGTCCGAACCGATCCGTCCGCACAACCTGACGTTCAC
>JBMOGP010000577.1:0-2287 GCA_049318285.1 Hyphomonadaceae bacterium | reverse complement strand
CCGCGTTTGGTCAGCGCACACTTGAATGTGTAGGTGCGGCCGGATTCCCCGGTCCACCCGTGTCTGCCGAAGAAGAACAGCACCATGCGAATCCCCAGGGTCTCCGAATCCGAGGGAGTTTCGGTCCGTCACGGTTAATGGGGTCTGAAAATCGAGGCCTTCATGTGGCTCCCCCCGGATGAACCTGGACAGGGACAGTTTGGCGGATTGCCTTGACCGAACGGGCCTTTTAGTCACTTTGCCGTCACAGTCAGCGGCCTGGCGGGGTAGTGGATGTTCTCGAAAATCCTGATCGCAAATCGCGGGGAAATCGCCTGCCGAGTGATCAAGACGGCCCGGCGAATGGGCGTGAAGACCGTTATGGTCTATTCCGACGCTGACGCGGGCTCCATGGCCGTCGAGATGGCGGATGAAGCCATCCATATCGGCGGCTCGGCGGCGGCCCAAAGCTATCTGGTGCAGGACAAGATCGTCGCCGCCGTGAAGCAGTCGGGTGCGGAGGCCGTGCATCCCGGTTTCGGCTTCCTTTCGGAGAACGCGTCTTTCGCGAAGCGCCTGCAGGATGAAAAAATCGTCTTCGTCGGTCCGAATCCGCACGCGATCGAGGCCATGGGCGACAAGATCACGTCGAAGAAGTTTGCCGCTGAGGCTGGCGTCAACACCGTGCCTGGCCACATGGGTCTGATCGCCGATTGGGAAGAGGCTGTGAAGATCGCCGACTCCATCGGCTATCCCGTGATGATCAAGGCGTCCGCGGGCGGCGGCGGCAAGGGCCTGCGCATCGCCTTCAATGCCGGCGAAGCCAAGGAAGGTTTCGAGGGAGCCCGTGCCGAAGCGATCTCCTCCTTCGGTGACGATCGCATTTTCATTGAGAAATTCGTCGACCAGCCGCGCCACATCGAGATCCAGGTGCTCGGCGACAAGCATGGCAATATCATCTACCTGAACGAGCGCGAATGCTCGATCCAGCGCCGCAACCAGAAGGTCTTCGAAGAGGCGCCATCGCCCTTCCTCACGCCCGAGACCCGTAAGGCGATGGGCGAACAGGCCGTCGCGCTCGCACGCGCCGTGCAATACGACAGCGCCGGAACGGTCGAATTCATCGTCGACGGAAAGCGTGATTTCTACTTCCTCGAGATGAACACGCGCCTGCAGGTTGAGCACCCTGTGACCGAGATGATCACCGGCTACGACCTGGTCGAGCAGATGCTGCGCGTCGCCGCCGGCGAGAAGCTTGCGATCAAGCAGAAGGATGTGAGGATCGATGGCTGGGCGCTTGAGTCCCGCATCTATGCCGAGGACCCGTATCGTGGCTTCCTGCCGTCCATCGGTCGTCTCAAGCGGATGCGTTTCCCGGCCGAGGGCAAGCTTGCCGAGGGAACTGTCCGTATCGACACCGGCGTCCGCGAGGGCGACGAAATCTCGATGTTCTACGATCCGATGATCGCGAAGCTGATCACCCACGGCAAGGATCGCGCCGCCGCAATCGCAACCCACGTGAAGGCGCTTGAGCGTCTGGAAGTGCAGGGCATCCAGGACAACTCTCCGTTCCTGGCGGCGGTGCTGGACCAGAAACGCTTTCAGTCCGGCAAGATCACAACGGGCTATATCAAGGAAGAATTCCCCGACGGTTTCCACGGCGCGACAACGTCGCCTGAGGTGGAGAAAATCCTTGTTGCCGCCGCTACCTACGCCAACGTACTTCTGCGCACGCGCATGTCGGGCATCTCCGGCCGCATCGAGCCCGCCCGTCCGCAGCGCAAGGACTGGGTGGCGCTTGTTGGCCGCAGGCCCGTGCCGGTGAACATCACCTGGCAGACAGGAGAAGCCGAAATCGAATTCGCCGACGACAAGAAGGCCCACACGCTCGCGACTCAGTGGAAGCCTGGCATGTCGCTTATGGAACTGGTGTTCGACAATCAGGCCTACGCGCTCTCCATCGCAATCGCCAACGAAGGCTATATCGTGCGTCGCCTTGGCGTCGAAGCGCACATCAAGGTCTGCACGCCAGCTCAGGCCGAGCTGCACGCGCGGCTGCCTGAAAAGCAGAAGCCCGATACCTCCAAGCTTATAATGAGCCCGATGCCCGGTCTCGTCGTCTCCGTGGCAGTCGCGGTCGGCCAGGACGTGAAGTCAGGGGAAGCTGTCTGCATCGTCGAGGCCATGAAGATGCAGAACATCATTCGCGCGGAAGCCGACGGGATCGTGAAGGCAGTCAACGCTGCAGCAGGCGCCAGCGTCGCGGCGGACGAGGTGCTCGTCGAATTTGCGTAAGGTCGACCTATCG
>JBMOGP010000576.1:0-2292 GCA_049318285.1 Hyphomonadaceae bacterium | reverse complement strand
GCCGCCCGACGAGGTCGCATTGAATGCGGTGGTGAAAAACCTGCCTGGACCGTCGCATTGCTTCAGTTGTGGGCGGTGTGCCCGCGCCACAGCGGGTGGCGCCTGAGAGCGGCAATTGGCTCATCCGGCGTCGATCATGGTCGCCACGGGGACGGCTATTGCGGCCCTGTGGCAGCGGCGGCGTTGGCAAGATGCACATCGCACAGGGCCTTGATCTGGGCCTTTCCCGAAAGGCGGACGGGCATGGTTTTGTCGGCAAGATGGCCCTGGTCGACAGTCCTGCCTGATCTGGCGGGGCCGCAGCAGAACACTCCTGCGGACCCGCTTGGTCATCGGCGTTTTCAACAAGGTCATCCGACTGAAGCGGCGCCTTGAGGGGCCTTGCCAACGGACGCATCCCGCGTCTGCTTTTAGGCCGATCTCCCACATGCTTGATCTTATGGTTCGATTGTCGCTGTGGGATCAAAACCATCCCGTGGCGCTGCCCCCTATGGACTCGGCGCGTCGGCAGCGGGAGGCGCAAAGCAATTCTTCATCGTCCCGGCTTGCTGAAGCGCATCATATTCGCCCCTGAGACGGGACAACTCCTCGCGCTTGTCATTATCAGACGCGAGGAAAAACAGGGCTGGCCAAAAGATCACAAGGCCGACGCCCATGGCTATGGCGTCGTTGTTCGCGGCCCTTTGCTGTTGGCCGGTGACATCCGACACGCGGGTGCCGATGCGCTGGAGTTCCATGCTGATTTGTTCGCAGGAATAGCCCTGATAGACCATCGGCGACACGTACAAGGGGGAAATGCTTTTTGGCGATGAGGCGCAGCCTGCAAGGAAAAGGCTAAAGGCTGAAAGCGCAATAATTCTCTTCATGTCAAACTCCATCACAAGCTGCGGCGATGTCCCATCAATGGGCGCACCATGAAAACTGGATAAGCTGCTTTCTGCTCAAAGCGCTCTGTCGAGGCAGGTCTACTACCATCATGTAAGGCGATGAATCAAGAAAAATGATGGGTCGAGCGACTGTGGTGACAAAACGCCATGACCCCTTATGTCATCTCGGGCGCGATGGGCTCAGTTTCTCACGCCCGGGGGTGTTACAGTTGTCTCAGGAGCTTCAGGCTGGGCACGTAGGGACAATTCGCCGACACGTGCGGCCAACCCCCAGCCTCAGCCGGGCCGCCGCACATGAAGCCCCGTGTCAACCTTCGCCTCGATGCCCGGCGCCTCGCCAACCTCAAAGATGCGCATTCCGATCACTTCGGCCGCCGATTTCGGCATGGGCTTCGGCTAATATGAGCAGCCTTTCGGTGAGGCGATGATTGGTTCGGCCTTCATTGTCCGTCATCAATTGGGTTGTGCATCGGTCATGCATCGAGCCTTTAGGCGCAAAGGGCGGTGGCGACATCCTCGCCGGCCTCAAACGCGGGGCGCAGCGGGGGCTCTCGCCTGAGCATGAAGCTTACATCCGGGAGCGGTTTCAAGCAGCCAGCGCCTTGCCGCTTTATCTGCGCATCGCCATCGCCATTGCGCGCCGCTGGCGCGCGACTGACGATCCGCGCACGCCGGGGCTCGCCGGCGATGTGACCGCGCTGATCGGCCAATTCCTAGATGAGCTTTCCAGCGTGCATCACCATGAGCCGATCTTAGTGCGCCGCGCGCTTGGCCTGATCGCGGCGGGACGGGAAGGATTGTCCGAAGGTGAAGCAATTGCGGTCCTGTCCCGTGACCCCCTCTGTCAGGGTAGTTGTCGCCTCGTGTGATGTAGAAAGTGTATTCTGAGGCGGGCGGAATAGGAAGACGAATTGGCTTACGCACCAGAACGGAAGGCTGCGGTACTGGCGAAGATGCTGCCGCCGAACAACACGCCCTTCAGCCAATTATGGCACGAGAAGTGATATCGCCACTGACTGTTTCCATCGCTAAAGTGCTGGGCGAGCCCATTCCTCCAGGCCAAGACGTTTGAGGCAGTCCCTAGAATTGAGTGTTTGATGGGCGGAGCCATCGGTGCCCCCATTCAGATCAAGTCCCAGGTAGATGGATTCATCCCGAAAACCGTCGTGCATGATATGCAATATGATCGCAGCAGAGCCCAGATCACATTTTCCCTCTTCGAGCAGTTCGAGGGGCGTCAATTTCTCACAGTCATCTTCGTCAAAGTCTGGTCCGTCGCCGGATATTTTTCCGAATTGACGAATTTGGTCGAGCAAGTCCTGGCGGACATAGTTGGGGGCGCCGTCGGTAATGCCAAGATCGCAAGCCGAGCAGAAATGGAACAGAACGGTAGGGATTTCTGCGA
>JBMOGP010000575.1:0-2294 GCA_049318285.1 Hyphomonadaceae bacterium | reverse complement strand
TACCCATGACAAGGGGGTCTGCTGGCGTCGATGACGCCGAACGCCTGTGCGCCTTCATCCGCCGCGCCTCGGCTTGATCCAGATGGGGCAGGTGATTTCCATCAAGCCGGATGGCGGGGTGCGACCATCCATTTACTGGAAAATGTCCTGCGAAGACGGGCGCAACGCCCGGGCTCTCAAGCACGCTGGCTGACCGATCCCGGCAGATTTGCACGAAATTCCGGAGGCTACCTCGCGCCATTCTTAAGCGGCCCTGAACATCGTTTGGCAGGGTCACGAGGCGAGCTCCGATGAAGACTGCTGCCATCCAGAACCAACCATCGATCGAAAATCGCGTCGCGCAGCAGGTACGTCGCGACCTGATGATCTTCGCGGGGTTCATCGCGGCGGGGTTCATCCTGTCGGTAAACCTCGACGTGCTCGGGCTTATCCATGCCTGGGCGACAGACTTCGAGGATCCCCAGATGTCGAAATTTCTCGGTACGGTGATCGTCACATCTGTCGGTCTCACCCTGTACATCATCACGCGCTGCCACACCCATATCCGCGCCCTGCGCGAGCGGCTGCATGCAGAAGATCGCGCGCGCCGCGTCGCGATGCATGACCAGCTCACCGGCCTTCCGAATCGCAGGCATCTGAAGGGCGTGCTAAACTGGCTGCTCAGCGAGACTGACGGCGGCAAGCGTCTCGCTGTCGTGATCCTCAACCTCGACAGGTTCCGCGAATTCAACGACGCGCACGGACGTCCCGCAGGCGACGAAGTGATGATGCAGGTCAGCAAGGTGCTGAACGTACGCGCCGGCGTCGATGGCTTTGTTGCACGCCTTGAGTCCGATGATTTCGTCGTGCTGCTGCCAGATCAGCCCGAAGAAGAGCTGATGGATTGGCTGTCCGCCACGCTGACAGCTATCGAAGCGCCGATCATGTCCGGCGAGAAGTGGCTGACGATCAGCGCCACGGCCGGCGCTGCGGTCGGTCTCGTGGATGGCCGCGATGCCGAAACGCTTCTGCATCGCGCCAGCCTCGCCCTGCGTCGCGCCAAGGATGCCCATCGCGGCTGGTTCGCCTTCTTCAAGACCGGTATGGACGACCTCGTCCGCCAGCGCGCGATGTTCGAAGGCGAGCTCTCTGCCGCCGTCCGCGATGACCAGATCGCAACCTACTTCCAGCCCCTGGTGAACCTGCAGGATGGCAGCGTGCCCGGTTATGAAATTCTCGCACGCTGGACCCATCCGACCCGGGGCCCCATCCCGCCCACGCACTTTATCCCTGCGGCGGAGGCGAGTGGCGCGATCTGTGCGCTGACGTTCAATCTGCTCCGCCGCGCCTGTGCGGAGGCCGACAATCTGCCGGGAACACCTCACCTTTCGCTCAACGTGTCCCCGGTCCAGCTGGAACGGCGCGACTTTGCACACGAGCTGCTGGAAATTCTCGAAGAGGCCAGCTTCCCGGCCAACCGGCTCGAGGTGGAAATCACAGAAGCTGCACGTGTGACTGACCGTGAAGCTGCCCGCGCGACTGTCGACGTGCTGCAGGCAAAAGGCGTGCGCGTCGCCCTCGACAATTTCGGTACTGGCCACTCCAGTCTTCTCCAGCTGCGCCAGCTGCCGTTCGACAAGCTGAAGATCGACCGGTCATTCGTCCGAGCCATGACGACAGACAAGGAAGCCGCCGTGATGGTGCGCACAATCATCTCTATGGCCAAGAGCCTCGGCCTCGTCGTTGTTGCTGAAGGTGTGGAATCCGAAGATCAGGCGCGCGCGCTCACGGGTCTGGGCTGCGACATGGCGCAGGGCTATTACTTCGGCCGTGCAGCGGCCAGCGCCGACACTCAAAAGACTGCGCGTTCGAAGGCACAGGTTTCAGCCGCCGCGCCAAGCCTCGCAGACGCTACATCCTGAGCCCGATTTCCTTGAGCCGGATCTCGAGGAAGTCCTGCGCCTTCAGCGGCTCGGGATACTTGTTCGGCCGCTCTGACGAGATCGTGCCGGGCAGGGTGGTGATCTCGTAGTCCGGATTGAAGTGCAGGAAGAACGGCGTTGAGTAGCGCGGGAACCGCGACCGCTCTGGCGCCGGGTTCACCACGCGGTGCGTCGTCGATGGTAGCACGTCATTGGTCAGCCGTTGCAGCATGTCGCCGATATTGACCACAAGCGATCCCGGCGGCGGATTGACCGGCAGCCACTGGCCATTCCGGTGCAGAACTTCCAGCCCGCCTTCCTCTGCGCCGAGCAGCAGCGTGATCACGTTGATGTCTTCGTGAGCACCGGCGCGGACTGATCCTTCCGGCGGCG
>JBMOGP010000574.1:0-2294 GCA_049318285.1 Hyphomonadaceae bacterium | reverse complement strand
GCCGGGCTGAAAAGCGACTATTGGGGCGCCCATGGGATCGCACGGCGCGATCGCATGGGGAATCACGCTTGCCGCTGAGCGGGGCCACGATCCTGCAGGTTATCCCGCACCTCGCCGCCGGCGGGGCCGAACGCACGGTCATCGAAGTGACCGAGGCGCTGACGGCTGCAGGCGCCAGATCGCTCGTCGCCAGCAAGGGAGGCCGCCTCGAGGCCGAACTCACCCGTGCCGGCGGCGAACTGATTCGCATCGACAACCTGCCGACCAAGAACCCGCTCGCCATCCGCGCCAATGCAGGCGTTCTCGCAAAGATCGCCACGTCACAAAACGTCAGCCTGATCCACGCCCGCTCGCGCGCCCCTGCCTGGAGCGCGCTCTGGGCGGCGCGGCAGACAAAGCTCCCCTTCGTCACCACCTATCACGGTGTCTACAGCGCCAAGGGCAGCCTCAAGCGTCTCTACAATTCAGTCATGGCGCGCGGCGACAGGGTGATTGCCAATTCAGACTTCACCGCCCGCCACATCCTTGCCGAACACCCCTGGGCCAGCGGCCGGATCGTCACCATCCATCGCGGCGTCGATATCGCGAAGTTCTCGCCGGACAATGTCTCGGCAGACCGCAAGGACACCCTGCTGAAGTCATGGAAGCTGCAACCCACGCAAAGCGCCACCATCCTGCTCCCCGCCCGGCTCACGGGCTGGAAAGGCCATCGCGAAGCCATCGCCGCCGCCGCCACCCTCAAGGCACAGGGCGCTGCATTCCGGATGCTGTTCGTCGGCGACGCACAGGGCCGCGACGGCTACAGCGACGAACTCGCGACGCTGATCGCTGCGGCCGGGCTTGACGGACAGGTAATGATGTTAGGGCATTGCGACGACATGCCCGCCGCCCTCGCCCTCGCCGATATCGTGATTGCGCCCTCCAACCTGCCCGAAGCGTTCGGCCGGGTTGCGGCCGAAGCCGGCGCAATGGCGGTCCCCGCGATCGGCTCCAGCATCGGCGCACAGGGCGAGATCATCGTCGACGGCCTCACGGGCCTGATCGTCCCGCCCGCCAATCCCGACGCCCTGGGAGCGGCGATGGGCCAGCTTCTTGCCATGGGCCCGGATGGACGGCGCATCATGGGCGAGACCGCCCTGCGCCGGGTCCGCGAGCGCTTCACAACATCTGCGCTTCAGAAGGCGACGCTTGCAGTCTATGAAGGCCTGACAGGTCAGGCCCGATGAGCATACTGGATACCTACACCCCACCTCCGAATCCCGGCGACACGCTGCGCCGCGTGCTTCTCATCAAGCTGGGCGCGCTCGGCGATTTCATGCAGGCGCTCGGCGCGATGCGCGTCGTCCGCGCAACCCACCCCTCCGCCCGCATAACGCTGCTGACCACCGAACCCTTCGAAGCCTTCGCAAAGGCCTGTCCCTATTTCGACATCGTCGAGGCTGACGGCCGCCCACGCGACATCAAGGGCCGCACCGACCTGATCCGCCGCCTCCGGGCAGCCAACTACGACATGGTCTATGACTTCCAGAACAACGACCGCACCGCGCAGTACTTCGTCGGCCTCACCGGCAAGAAACCGTTCTGGTCAGGCGCCGCCAAAGGCGCCTCGCACCAGCATATCAACCCCGAGCGGGCCGAGATGCACAATTTCGACCGGCTTGCCGAACAGCTGGTCCATGCCGGCCTCGGACCCAAGCCGCCGGGCGACCCGACCGGCTGGTTCATCGGACAGGACCTCACCCCCAGCCTCGACTGGGTCCGCCCCGCCTTCCGGGACCCACCGCGCTTCCAGCCCGCCTTCTTTGGCCTGAACGGCCCTTATGTCCTGATCATACCCGGCTCATCGGCCGAGCATCCGGAAAAGCGCTGGCCGGTCGATCGTTTCATCAGCCTCTCAAGCTGGTTCGCGGACGGCGGCATCACACCCGTCATCGTCGGCGGCAAGGCCGAAGGCGATATCGGCGCCCAGATCCAGCGCAAGGAACCGCGCGCGAAGAACATCACCGGACGCACCGACCTGTTCCAGCTTGCCACCCTGTCCGAACGCGCCCTGCTGGCGATCGGGGGCGATACCGGTCCGATGCATCTGGCCGCCGCCGCCCGCGCGCCGGGCGTCTGCCTGTTCGCGCAGGAATGGAACGAAGAGATGGCGCTCGACCTCCAGAGCGTCTGGAACCCCAAGACCCGCCTCGGCCGCGCAGCCCCGCGCGGCGGGCCAATGATACTCCTCCACGCCCCCGCCCTCGAACAGATCGGGCTCGACGACGTGAAACGCGCCGCCTGCGCGCTCGGCA
>JBMOGP010000573.1:0-2294 GCA_049318285.1 Hyphomonadaceae bacterium | reverse complement strand
CTTCGCTTCATCTCCGACGACAGCTATGACGAGGCGCGCCGCATCGACCAGCTGCTCGCCTCCGAACGGGTTCGCCGCGACCTCGAGCGCAGGGACGAGGACTGATCGCCATGTCCGCCGCAAAGCCCGCCTTCATGATCGCCGTGACCGGCGGCTCCGGCTCAGGCAAGACCACGCTGGCGCGCGCGCTCCATGACCGCCTCGGCGAGGACACGTGCCAGCTGGTGACGGAGGACAACTACTATTTCGGCCGCGCCCACCATGGCGAGGCGGCGCTTCACATGTCCCACCCGGAGCTTGAGCGCACCTTCGACTTCGACGATCCCGCCAACAAGGACATGGCCCATCTCCGTCGCGACGTCGAAGCGCTGAAGCGGGGCGAGGCGGTGGAACAGCCCGTCTACGACTTCCCGACGCATGACCGCAAAGCCGGCGCGGTGAAACGGGTCGAGTCCCGCCCTGTCGTCATTGTCGAGGGCATCCACATCCTCTCGGATCTCACCTTCATCGAACTCTTTGATCTCACCGTCTTCGTCGACGCCCCGGCCGACCTGCGCCTGATCCGCCGTATCCGCCGCGACGAAGCCGAGCGCGGCCGCAGCGCCGAAAGCGTGATCCAGCAATACCTCCGCTTCGTGCGCCCCGCGCAGACCCGCTTCATCGACCCCGCGCGCCACTATTGCGATATCGTCATTGCCTGCGAAGCGGCCCCGCCCAACCGGCTTGCTCCGCCCGACGCCGACTCTGTCGATCGTCTGCTCGCGCCAGTCTGGGTCCAGCTCCAGAAGCTCGGCGTCGCCGGCTGACCGAAACGTAAGGGGGCAGGGAAGCTGACCCGAACAACGTGTTCCATTTCCACGCCGCCCCTCGCCATGCCCCGACCCGTTACGGCGACGCAGCCGCGATGCCCGGCCCCGAAAAGGCCCGCCAGGCCCTTGATGCACGCGCCAGGCGCTCAACCGCTCGCCCTCGGCAAACGCCCGATCGGAACGCAGAGCGCGGCGGGGCAGGAAACTGCACAGTCTCCACACTGAGCCGCAATCTGACCGTTGCGGTCAGAATAACTCCTTGTTACTTTGGCGTCATAGAGAGGCTGAAGGCGTAAACGCCAAAAGCCCCTGATCCTCCCCCGGACCATCTCCTCCCCAGGAGGCGAGCCTTGCTCGCAATTGCGTTGCGCGTGCTGCGCGCAGATCGGGAGAGATACAATGACGTCAGTAACAGACAGTGACCACAATGAAGGCGCAGCGCAGCCCGCGTTGAGTGATCGCGTCCGCAATGCCCTTGTTGTTGTGGGCGGTGCCACGATGATGATGGGTCTCGCCGTTGCGGCCATGGCGATGCTGACCGCGCCCGATGGCTGGGTGATGAAGGCAACACATCAGGCCTTGCAGGACCAGCAGCAGGCCGTCGCGACCAGCTATCTCGTCAATTACGGCGAATAGACCGGCTCTCAGGCCGCCCCGCCGCCGCCTTCCGAAATGTCGGGCACGCCCACGACGTGGAAGCCTGCATCAACGTGGACGACTTCGCCGGTGATCGACCGACCGATCGGTGACAGCAGATAAAGCGCGCAACCCGCCACGCCCTCCATCGAGGTGTCTTCCTTCAGCAGCGACCAGTCGCGCCCCGTGCCCATCAGGCTCTTGCCGCCGCGAATGCCCGCCAGCGACAGGGTCCGCATCGCGCCTGCCGAAATCGCATTCACCCGGATGCCCTTTGCGCCAAGATCGCGCGCTGCATAACGGGTCGAGGCTTCAAGCGCCGCCTTCGCCACGCCCATCACATTGTACGACGGCACGGTCCGCTCGGCGCCGAGATAGGTCATGCACACGATCGACCCGCCGCCTTCTTCCTTTGACGGCATGATCTCCGAGGCGCGGCGCGCGCAGTCGATGAACGAGTAGACCGAGATGTCCATCGCGCGGCGGAAGCCCTCGCGCGTCGTGTTGGCCACCATCGATCCCTGCAGTTCTTCCTTGCCCGCGAATGCGATCGAATGGACGAGGAAATCGATCTTGCCCCACTTCGCCTTGATCGCCGCAAACGCCGCATCCATGCTCGCATCGTCCGTCACGTCGGCGGAAATCATCGTGTCCATGCCGATCGATTCCACCAGCGGCCGCACCCGGCGCTCCAGGTTCTCGCCCTGATAGGTGAAGGCGATCTCCGCCCCCTGCGCGGCCAGCTGCTGCGCGATGCCCCAGGCGATCGAGCTGTCGTTGGCCACGCCCATCACCAGCCCACGCTTGCCCTTCATCAGGTCGCCAGTGGGAAAGGACCATTTCGACATG
>JBMOGP010000572.1:0-2306 GCA_049318285.1 Hyphomonadaceae bacterium | reverse complement strand
GCGCCCGCGCGCGTCGAGATTGGCGCCGCAGCCTTCGCAGGTCGAGCCGCCCCACATTGCTTGCTCCATCGATGCCGGCGCACGCCGCAAGGGCTGCTCGCGTCCACAGGCGGGACATTTCACCGGACTGCGAGACATCGCGAAGAGCAGAAGAACAATGCCGGCGCCAACACCGCCGACCAGAATTCCGATTGTCGCCCCGTCCATGATGTTCTTCCTGCCGCTGCGGCAAAGATGGGGTGCAACAGCCCCCGCGTCTACTGGCAGCACTTTGCGGTGGACCCCCGTGCGCCGTGCTCCTATCAGGCGGGAGGTTCGTGGGAGGTTTGGATGAAAGCTGCTCTGCTGATCGGTGTCGGCATGCTGGCGCTGGCCAGCTGCACAAGCGTTGCGGATCGCCCGCCAGCCCCGCCACCGCTGGCGGGCGCCGAGGCGCCTTCCACCTTCACGCGCGCCGCCCATGACATCGTGCGCAGCGAGCGCAACTTCGCCGATGCGCGCGACTTCGACTTTGCCGCGCGCGGTTTCATCGCCACCCGCAAGGATCCGATGATCACCACCGCCGCCGGCCAGCCGGTATGGAATCTCGCCGCCTTTGACTTCCTGAAAGGTGTGTCGTCCGAGACAGTGAACCCCAGCCTGTGGCGGCAAGGTCAGCTGATGGCGAAGCACGGCCTGTTTCAGGTGAGCGAACGCATCTGGCAGGTGCGCGGCTTCGATCTCGCCAACATCACCTTCGTGAAGGGGGACGCGGGGTGGATCGTGATCGACACGCTGGGCTCAAACGAGACGGCTAAGGCAGCCCTTGATCTTGCGAACGAACATCTCGGCGCGCGGCCCGTGACAGCCGTCATCTACACCCATTCGCACACCGACCATTTCGGCGGGACGGCAGGCATTGTGCAGCTTGCCGACGTGCGCGCGGGCAAGCTGCAGGTGATCGCGCCGGAAGGCTTCCTCGAGGCGGCGGTGGGCGAGAATGTGATCGCCGGCCCAGCCATGCAGCGGCGCGCGATGTACCAGTTCGGCATCCCGCTGCCGAAAGGCGCGAACGGTCTCGTCAATGCCGGGATTGGTCCGGGGCTATCCACCGGTACGTCCTCGCTGATCCTGCCGACGAAGGAGATTGGCGAGACCGGCGCGACGGTGACGATCGACGGCGTGAAGATGGTCTTCCAGTTCACGCCGGGCACCGAAGCGCCAGCGGAAATGAACGTCTATTTCCCGGACTGGAAGATCGTCGACATGGCGGAGAACGCCAATGCGACGCAGCACAACATCCTCACGCCGCGCGGCGCCGTCGTGCGTGATGCGAAGGTATGGGCCGAAGGGCTCACGGAAGCCCTGCGCCTGTTCGGCGACAGCGACGTGCTGATCGCGAGCCATGGCTGGCCGCGTTTCGGCAATGACGCGATCCGCGACTATCTGGGCAAGCACCGCGACGCCTACGCCTACCTGCACGACCAGACCGTTCGCCTGATGAACAAGGGGCTCAACGGCGACGAGATTGCAGCCCGGCTGAAGCTGCCGCCAGAGCTTGATCGCGAATGGTATGACCGGCCCTATTATGGATCGCTGAGCTTCAACAGCCGCGCGGTCTACCAGTT
The DNA here is from genome assembly GCA_049318285.1 of Hyphomonadaceae bacterium. Lineage (GTDB taxonomy): Bacteria > Pseudomonadota > Alphaproteobacteria > Caulobacterales > Hyphomonadaceae > UBA7672. The sequence goes on along the minus strand of JBMOGP010000572.1, from coordinate 699 downwards.
CTACATGGGCTGGTATGACGCCAACCCGTCCAACCTTGCGCCCATGCCGCCGGTGGATACGGGCAAGCGCTATGTGGAGGCGATGGGCGGGGCGGCGCGTGTGAAGGAGATGGCGCGCGACGCCTATGACAAAGGCGACTATGGCTGGGGTGCGGAGCTGCTGAACCACGCTATCATGGCGGATGCGAGCGACGCCGAAGCGAAGGACCTGCTGGCGCGCAGCTATGACCAGCTTGGCTGGCAAGCCGAGCCGTCGACATGGCGCAACATCTATCTCACCGGCGCGAAGGAGTTGCGCGAGGGTGTCGGCGCGCCGGGCGTCAATCCGGCGTCACAGATGGCGGCGCTGGCGAACCTGCCAATCGGATCGCTGATGGACCTGCTCGCCGTCAGGCTCGATGCGGAGAAGGCGGCAGGACAGACGCTGAAACTTGCATTCGTTCTGAGCGACAGCAATGAGCGCAGCTATGTCTCGATCGCCAATGGCGTGCTGGTCCATGAGGAGATCACAGCGCCAGTTCCGGTAGATGTCACGCTGACGGCGACGCGCGCAGACTTTCTCGGCGGCATTTTCGGCGGCCAGCCCCTGCCTCCGAAAATCGCAAGTGGCGCGGTTAAGCTGCAGGGAAATCCGCAGGCGCTGCTGAAGCTGAGCCAGTGGATGGATGCGCCCAACCCGGTGTTTCCGATCGTGACGCG
>JBMOGP010000571.1:0-2307 GCA_049318285.1 Hyphomonadaceae bacterium | reverse complement strand
CGCGGCGGATTGCGCTGGCCCAGCAGGATCAGCTCGCTGGCCTCGATGATCAGGTTGTTGAGGTCGCATGCGCGCCGCTGCGGCTCGCGCTTCTCGACGAAGTGGCGCATCCGGCTGATGATGTTGCCGGCGCGCTCGGCCTCGTGGACGGCCTTCTCCAGGACCGGCTTGAAGGCCTTCACAGAGGGCGGCTCACCCGCCTGCTCGGCGCGCGCCAGGGTCCGCGTTGCGGCCTGCAGGTACAGCATGATGGCGGTGAGGGGCTGGTTCAGCTCGTGCGCCAGCGCCGCGCCCATTTCGTCCATCGCAGAGACGCGGGCGATGTGGACGAGGTCGGCTTGCAACTCGTTGACGCGGCGTTCCGCCTCCTTGCGCGAGCGCAGGTCGCGGATGATGCCGATGAACTGGCGACCCTCCGGCGTCTTCGCCTCGCCCACCGACAGTTCGACCGGAAACTCGGTCCCGTCGCGGTGGCGGGCCCTGACCTCGCGGCCGATGCCGATGATCTTGCGGACGCCGGTCTCCATGTAGTTCGACATGTAACGATCATGGGCGAGGGCGTAATCGGCCGGCATGATCATGTGCACGGTCTGTCCGAGCGCCTCCTTCGGCGCGTAACCGAACAGGGATTCGCAAGCCCGGTTGTACACCAGGATCTCACCATGCTCGTTGATCACCAGAATGGCGTCGACGGCCGTATCGAGAAAGCTCGACAGACGGGCGTCCGAGACCGAGATTCCCGCGTCGATGGCCTGCTGCGCCGAATCCACCGTGCACCGCCTGATTTAAAGGCGTTTAAATGTGCCCCGGCGCGGTCGCCTGTGCAAGCGTACCGTCTTGGTCGTCTAGCGCAGGATTGCCGCAGACAGGCGTCGCGTCGCCTCCTGGAGGTCCTCGGCGCGGCGAGCAAAGCACAGCCGCAGGTGGTCGCCACCGCCGGCGCCAAAGCCCTTTCCGGGCGCGATACCGACATTGGCCTCGTCGACCAGGCGCAGCGCCAGGGCGCGGCTGTCGCTCTCGCCCTCGATCCGGAAGAACAGGTAGAACGCACCCCCCGGTGCGGCGAACGACACGCGGCCGGTCGCGGCGAGCCCGTCCGACACGATGGCGCGGCCGCGATTGACCCGGTCTATCTGGTGGGCGACGAAGCCCTCGCCCTGCTCCAGCGCGACGGTCGCGGCCCGCTGCATGAAGGGGGCGACCCCCGAGCATGAATACTGCATGAGGTTCTCGATCGTCTGGCCAAGGCTGGGGTGGCACTCCAGCCAGCCGATCCGCCAGCCGGTCATCGCCCAGTTCTTGGAGAAGGTCTGGACGAACAGCACCCGGTCGCCATCGTCCATCACGTCGTGGAAGGAGGCGGAGCGGGGCGTTCCGTCGAAGACGAAGCGGCCGTAGATCTCGTCGGCGATGATCCACAGGCCGTGGCGGCGGGCGAGCGCCAGGATGGCGGCGAGTTCGTCGCAGCGCGCCGTCCAGCCCGTCGGATTGGCCGGCGAATTGATCACGATGGCCCGGGTTCGCGGCGTCACCGCGGCCGCGAGATCGTCGATGTCGAGCGTCCAGCCCCGCCCCGGCTGGACGGTCATCGGCACCTCGACGGGCGTGGCGCCGACCACTGCCAGCGCGCCGAGAAAATTCGGCCAGGACGGCGACGGTATCAGCACCTCGTCGCCGGCGCCGGTCGCGATGCGAAACGCGAGTTGCAACGCATGCATGCCGCCGACGGTGACGAAGAACCGCTCAGCCGGCAGGTCGCGGGCGTAGAGCCGCGTCATGTAACGCGCGATCGCCTCGCGCAGCTCCGGCACACCGCGCTGGTGCGTGTAGAAGGTCTCGCCTGCAGCCAGCGATCGGGTCGCCGCGTCGGTGATGAAGGCCGGCGTCGCCATGTCGCCCTCACCCACCCACAGCGGGATCAATCCCTGCCGGCCACGTCCGTAATTGAAGACCTCGACGATCCCGCTTTCGGGCGCGGCGAGAGCCTCCGGGCGAACGGCGGCAAGCATGTCGGCAGCATCGGGCGCCGGAGCCTCAAGGGCGGACAGGTCTGTCATGGTCACAAGCAATCCGGAACAAGGCCACGGCGGCGGAACAAGTGGTGAAGCGCCCTTTTCCCACGCTCCGCCCCGTGCGTCTCGTCAAATGTGGTGATGCAAGCCATCACCCGGCCGCGAGGCCGGGCGCACCGTGCGCCCGGCGCCCCCGCGGTTACGCCTTGCCGGTGGCAAGCAGATCGCGGATCTCGGTCAGCAGCTTCTCTTCGGTGGTCGGCGGCGGCGGCGGCTCGGCGGCAGCCTTGGCGGC
>JBMOGP010000570.1:0-2307 GCA_049318285.1 Hyphomonadaceae bacterium | reverse complement strand
ACTGGATCGCGCACCACTTCTTCGCCGGCGGCGTGATGCCCAGCCGCGACCTGATTGCCAACTTCCCTGACCTGTTCGAGGTCGAGCAGGACTGGTGGTGGAACGGCAAGCACTACGAGCGCACAGCGCTCGACTGGCTCAAGAACTTCGACGCCAATCGCGACCGCATCCGCACCATCCTCGCCGATGTCTACGGCAAGGACGCCAGGCTCTGGGAGAACCGCTGGCGGCTGTTCTTCATCTCGACGGCCGGGCTGTTCGGTCACGCGGGCGGGAATGAGTGGGGCGTGGTGCATCACCGGTTGAAGCCGGTCTGATCGCGCTCTCGCCACGCGACGGCTCAATCCAGAAACAAGACAGGCGGGCCTCTCGGCCCGCCTGCTTCACTTCGAACTCAGATCAGGTCTACTGCCCTATCGACTGCTGGGCCTGCGCCTCACGGATACGGCCATTGATGATGCCGTTGATCTGCGCCATCTCGCTGTGCACGAGATAGCCGTCCTTGTCCGCGTCGACCTTGTCCCAGTTCGCCAGCAGCATCTGCGCCATGCGGCCACGCACTTCGGACTTCGCAACCTTGTCGTCGAGATTCTTGTCCATGATGCCCATGGAGCGCGATTCTTCGAGACGCTTCTGGTAGTCGTCCTTGCGGTTGGCAACGGTCTCGTCATCCCACCGGAAGCCGAGCGCGGTGTACTGCATCTCTTCATGGCTCTGCTCGCCCCATGTGACCTTGATCGTCGGGTCGGGGTTGGCGGGATTGTTCTTCGAGTTGTCGTAGGTGTAGCGCGTCACGAGTTTCGTGCCCGGCTCCAGCTTCACGGGCGTTGCGAAGTCATAGCCGCGCTGCCAGTTGAAGTCGTATTTCGGCAGGCTGATGATCAGCTCTTCCTTGGTCGAGCCCGGCTTGATGATCGAGACAGCCATGCTCTCGCCGCGATAGTGGGCGTGCGGGAAGACGGTGAACAGCGTCGCCTTCTCGGGGAAGGTGATGTAGGCGACCTCCTCGTGGCGCGCCGTGTTCGGCGGGATCTCGATGCCGGCGTTGGCGATCACGGCCGAGCGGCGCAGGATCTCCGGCGGGGCGTCCTTCGGATAGAAGTAGAGACCGACGCGGGTCTTCTCGACCGTCGCCTTGCCATAGGGCGTGTAGTGCATCTGGAAGCGGAAGGTCTGGCCCGGGGCGACCCAGGTGCCAGTGCCTTGCGGATAAACCGTCGTCTCCGCGCCGACGGCATACCCGCCCGCTCCATTGGAGAGCAGGTGGTGCACGGCCTGGCGGTCAGACGGCTTCACCGTCGCGGCGCGCAGCCAGCGCCCCTCGGTCAGCGGGTTCTTCACTTCCGGGTTCTGGTAGTCGACCACGCCGGAGGCGGGGATCGCATACTCGGGCAGCTCGATGATCAGGTCAGGCGTCCCAAGCTCCCACTCGGGCGCGGCCTTGGCGTTGATTTTCAGCGGGTCCGAGCCCTCGCCACGCGGCGCGCCGGCTTCGATCCAGTGGATCAGCCTCGTCGCATCCTTGGCCTTGAGGTTCATATCGGCCGCGAACGCATTCACATGCGGGTCGGCGTTGTAGGGCGGCATGCGGTCCGTGCGGATTGCCTCGCGGATCATGCCGGACCACTGCTTGACCTTCTCATAGCTGTCCATCGCGAACGGGCCGATGGCGCCTTCCGAGTGGCAGGCAACGCAGTTCTTGGCGAGGATCGGCGCGATCTGCTTCTCATACGAAATCTTCGCATGGGCCGCCTTGTCGCGGTTCGGGAAGGCGAGGGCAGCCGTCGTCATGTCGACATGCGCAGCTTTCACCGCCTGTCCGGACTTCAGCGCGTCGACCGCAGCGTTCAGTTTTGTGCCCGTCGGACCGGAATAGACGACCTTCCAGGTCTTCGGGTTGATCACCAGCGCCTGCGCCACGCGGCTCACGCCGAGGCTCTCGCCGACGAGTTGCGTGTCATCAATCAGGACGGGCAGGTCGAGGTTCAGCGCCTTCATGTCGGCGGCGATCGCTTCGCGCGTCACGCCCGGCGTCGAGTTCATCAGGAAGAGCTGCGCGTCCGTGCCTTGCAGCGATGTGGCAAGGTTCCGGATGCTCAGCGCAGCATTGTTCATGTCCGACGAGCCAACGGCGTGGCTCACGACCACGATCGCCGGGGCGAACTTGTAGTAGCTCAGCAGGTGAGCCTTTGAGTTCTGGTCAACCAGACGGAAATCGTCCGCCCGATCGGCTGGCTTCACCGCGCTTGCGACCATGTTCGAGCCGGCGATCTGTGCGTAGGCGGTGACGCCGGCGGCGGCGATCGC
>JBMOGP010000569.1:0-2313 GCA_049318285.1 Hyphomonadaceae bacterium | reverse complement strand
GCTGATCCACTTTTCTTCCCTTCGTGGCTCCTTCGCTTCGTGTGATCCTTGCCGCCTCCGCCGCCGTCGCCTCCGGCACCTTGGTCAGGCAGTTCACAGCCCGTGCAAGGCCCTCCGGTAGCGCCAGCGGCGCCATCAGCGAACTGACGGTCCACGCCAGACCGGCGCCCAGTAGATTCACCTGCACGAAACGGAATATCCGGCGCGACCCGAGCTCGCCGCTTCCACCGAACATCAGCTTCTGGAACAGGAAGAACGCGAACACCATGCCGACCATGTAGGCAAGGACGACCGCAGCCTCGAAGGGCATGATGAAGTCGAGCAGCTAGCGCAAGATGAGATTTACCAGCGCAGCCAACCCGCCGATCGCAGTGAAGCGCACGAGCTAAATCAACGCGTGGCTGCTCTGGCCCCAGACTGGCTCGCGCCGTCTGCTGTCCTCATCGATCATCGCCTCACTCATTGTGTCTGGCCGAACAGGCCGTTTAGGTTGAGCAATTCGAGTGAACCTTCAGGCAGTAGAGATGCTGCGGCGAAGCTCGCGGCCAACACAGCGCCAGCCGCCAGACTCTGCGGATCCTTGACGGCAAACACAACGGGGTCCTCATTCAGCTCACTCCGATTGGAAACAAGCCATAGGCGCATCAGCCAAATCGATAACGCAATCGGCGCGACCCACAGCATTGCAGGCGACGCGTAGTGGCCAGGTGGCCAGGCAGACTCAATGATGTAGAGCACCAGAACCAGCGGCGCCGCGGTCGCGGTGGCGAGCCCCAGTCCCAGCGTCAGCGTTACATCCTCTGCGCGATAGCCGCGATTAGCCACGCGCCGTTCCCCCGCCGAGACGCGGCGCAACACTTCCGTATGCCGCTTCGCAAGTGACAGCGACACGAACAGCAACATCGAGACGACCATGAGCCACTGGCTCAGAAGTACGCTGGCCAGCACCGCGCCCATGATCAGCCGCAGCGTATAGAGGAACGCCAGCGCTATCACGTCAACCAGCGCAGTGCGCTTGAGTGCGAAGGCGCAGGCGAGGGCCACGATGAGGTAGCACAGCATCGTCGCCGCAAAGGCCGGAGAGAGCAGGAATCCACCCACGAGCCCCACGAGGATCAGAGTGGGCGCGGCAACAAACGCTTGCCAGAGCTTGATCCGCCCCGAGGCGAAGGGTCGATTTCGCCTGGTGGGATGCCCTCGATCGGTTGAGAGATCGACAATGTCATTGAGGATGTAGGCGCCAGACGCCGTCGCGCCGAGGAGCGGCATCGCCATCAGAAGCGTCATCAGGGTCGGGAGGTCGTCGATCTTCATGGCGAGGATTGCCGGGACAAAGATCAGTGCATTCTTGGCCCACTGATGCAGGCGCATCGCCTTGAGCCAGGTTACGAGGCCCGCCTTCGGCCGATCAAACGAGCGCGCCACAGGTACGCCCATGCGCTCGATCATGCGCTTGCGCGCTTCGCCCTTGTCGACATGAGAGGCGGCTTTCGCGCGCGCCCAGACCTTGATGTCCGCAGGGCTGTCGCCGACATACTCGAAACCGCCCGGCGCCTCGCGCTCAAGCAGCCGCGCCTTGGCCCCGCCCTTGTTGTTCGTTGTTCCGTCACTTCCGATTGCGCGGTCGAATATGCCGAAACGCGCAGCGACCTGATCAACCACCTTCTGGTCGGCAGCTGATACCAGCCAGACTTCACGACCTTCTGCCTTTGCCTCTCGGCAGTAGGCGAGAACGTCCTCATTCACCGGCAGGGTCGCGATGTCCAGATTGAGCCCGGAGGTCAGGCGGTCCTTCACCTTCGCGATCGCAAACGGGAGCTGAACCAGCTGCGCCAGCGCCCACAGCGGCCTGCGCCGCAGATGCTCGCCCAGGGCTTCGAAAAGCGTATCAGTCAGAAGCAGCGTGCCGTCGAGGTCGACAGCAAGCGGCATGGGCCGGCCTGCTTCTGCTGAAGGCGGGTCAGCGGGAGTTGCTGCATCACCGGCGGGGCCAGGGCGACGTCGGGTCAAGCTTCGCTCCTTCACGCCGACCGCGGTCGTGATCGCAGACCCCGACTAAGCCGGGTTCCTAGGCGGATATGCTCAAGAATGGGTTACATGGAAAGCAGCACAAAAACATGGGAGACTGCAGCGCGGGCTGAGCCTTTTAGCCCGGGCACAGGCTTGATTGGCGCTGACAAATTGCGATCAGGTCGCCCCTGAAAACTGCAGTCTGGCGAGTTGCGGGCGCGTGACGTGACGGTTACAGCCAATGCAGGCAAGCTGCGTCCCGGCGGGGGCGAACTGGCGAGGATAGTTTGACGGTCGCGATCC
>JBMOGP010000568.1:0-2327 GCA_049318285.1 Hyphomonadaceae bacterium | reverse complement strand
TATTGTTGTAATCTGACCTGTCAATGGCGAGACTTTGTCGTTTCTGCGAATTGCTGCGTTGCAGGATGGGCCTCGGGGGATGGGTCCGGGTGCTTGACGATCGACGTGTCTCTGGGCGATCCCGCGCGCCTTCTCGGTTCCAGGGACACGACCCATCATCGCCGTTGGCTGCATCGCGCGTGATGGATGGCGGCTGGCGGACTGCACGCCTGGCGTCTTCCAAAAGCTGGGCTGATCCGCAGCGAAGGCGGCGGGACCTGTCGCGTGACGCGCGAGGGGCTGGCGGCCGTGCGGGCGCAGGTCGACAGCCGTTAGGCTGGGATGTGCGAACGGGCGCCTCGCGATGCGTCGCGGGTGCGCCTGTCCTCTTGTTTCCTTATGCGTACATCACATTTCGGCTTGGCGGGCCGCGCCGTCATCGGCAAGAAGGGCGGGTGGACAATCGATGCGTGAGTTGAATGACGGACATGAGCACTGAGGCCCCGCCGCGCCGCCGCTACAAGCCGGGCGACTTCGACCTGAAGGTGAAACGTGCGAGCGCCGGGCTCGGTCTGTTTGCGGTCTCGACCATTCCGAAGGGCGCCTGCGTGATCGAGTATACGGGCACGCCGATCACGCGCGAGCAGATGTACACGAGCAATTCGCGCTACCTGTTCGAGATCAACTCGCGCAAGACGATCGATGGCAGCCCGCGCTGGAATACGGCGCGCTACATCAACCATTCCTGCCGGCCTAATTGCGAGATCGAAATACACAAGGGCCGGGTGTGGATCTTCGCACGTCGCAATATCAAGCCCGGCGAGGAGCTGGGGTACGACTATGGCGAGGCGTATGTTGAGGCGTATCTCTCGGGCAAATGCCTGTGTGCTGCTTGCGCGCCGAAGACCAAGGCGGCTTAAGGAACTCTGGCTCCCGAGCCCCCGTCCCGCCCCCGAGGGTCGACGGGCGGCGTCTTTGCAGCCTGCCCACCATGATGGTCCGGGCTTTGCAAATTTTGGGCTGGCGAGCCTAGATCCCGCCGCCGGAGATCGAGAACTTGCGGCGAGTGCCGAGGAGCTTCTGGGCTTCGCCAATCGCTTGAGCGGCGGACTCGGCAAGCTTGAGGCGGGGCTCGGATCGGAGGGCCTCGAGAGCTTCGGTGAGATGGGCGATGCCTTCGCGGAGCATCACAGGGTCGAAGCGCTTCTCGGCCTTGAGCCGGAGGGCCCGGCCGAGCGTGATGTTGGCGGCGATCCAGCGGTCGGGTGCGGCCGAGCGGTTGATCTCGGAGAGCGTTGCGCGCGCGATATCGACCGAGCGGTCGATCCACGCGTCATTGCCTGAGAAGGCAAGCTGGAGCGCGCCGGCAGATGAGTCATCGACCATTTCGGCGAGCAGCGCCTGATCGGCGCGGGGGCGCTGGTGAAGGATTGATAACAGCGACTCGACGACAGGCTGGAGCCGCTCGGGCCGGAAATCCTGCGGGCGGCCGAGGGCGGGGCGATACTGTTTTGCGGCGGCATAGGCGGTGGCTCGGGCAAGGGGCTCGGTCCACGCTGGCTTTTCTTTCGGCATGGCCAGCGTGATGGGCTGACGCGGCGGATCGAACGTGTTGGAGGGGCGGGCGAGAATGCGGGCGAGGCTTTTTGATCCCTTGGGCTCTTCGGCCCAGAGGATGAGATCCGCTTCGGTGCGCTTCATCAGAAGGTGGGCTTTCTCGTCGCCATCGATATTGCCGGGCCAGTCGATGATGCGGAACGGGCCGCCGAACATGTAGTCCTTGAGATAGGAATCGACGGACCGGCGCAGGAAGGCGGAGATTGCCTTGCGGCGTCCTCCGCCGCCACGCACGACAATCACGCGCGCGCCGACTTCGTCATCACGGCGGATTTTCGCGGCCATGCCGCTGCGGCGCATCGAGAAGATCGCGCGGATGGTCCAGACCAGCAGGACGACAAGGACGATGACGCCGACGCCGGCCGCGAGAAGCACGCCAACGCCCGCAAGCACGGGCGAGCCTGCGAGTGACTGTTCAAGTCCCGTCCAGGCGTCGGACAGCGATTTCAAAATGCTCGTGATAAAGTCCATCGGCCGGTCCTGCCGCATCCACCGTGCGGCTCTGCGACATCAATATCTACGGGTGTCGCAACTTCCGCGCAACGGCTGCTGGCGCCACACCAGACGACAGAATGTGCTTACCGGCCTGACATGCTGCAGCTTCGCGGCGATGAAAGGATGGTTAATGGCGACCCCGGCAGGATTCGAACCTGCGACCTCCGGTTTAGGAAACCGATGCTCTATCCTGCTGAGCTACGGAGTCGGCGGGGGCGTTATGCCTGCAAACACGC
>JBMOGP010000567.1:0-2329 GCA_049318285.1 Hyphomonadaceae bacterium | reverse complement strand
CTGTTCGCCATTTAAAGAGGTACGTGAGCTGGGTTCAGAACGTCGTGAGACAGTTTGGTCCCTATCTGCCGTGGGTGTAGGAAACTTGAGAGGATTTGTCCCTAGTACGAGAGGACCGGGATGAACATACCTCTGGTGGACCAGTCGTGACGCCAGTCGCGCAGCTGGGTAGCTATGTATGGACAAGATAACCGCTGAAAGCATCTAAGCGGGAAACTTACCTCAAAACCAGGTCTCCCTGAGAGCCGTGATAGACTATCACGTCGATAGGCCGGGTGTGGAAGGTCCGTGAGGACTGCAGCTTACCGGTACTAATTGCTCAATAGGCTTGAGCACTCTCTTAACCCATACGTGGCGACGAATATGTCGCCAAATCATTAGCGCTGGATCCTAGTCTTTGATCCGGCAGTCTAATCTTCGATCGTGTAAGACGATCGGTTGTTGTTCTTCAGTCGGCTTTGCTGACCTGGTGGTTTTAGCGGGGATTCCCCACCCGATCCCATTCCGAACTCGGTCGTTAAGTTCCCCAGCGCTGATGGTACTGTGCCTTAAGGTACGGGAGAGTAAGTCGCTGCCAGGTCTGCCAAGCCGACTGTAAAAAGCTGCTCCTTGAGAGCAGGACCTCCTTCAAGATTCTCGCGTCCTCCCCGGATGTGAGGAGCGCGGCTCGGCCGGTTGTGGTGGACCTTGTCCACAGCGGCCGGAGTGGGCCGCGAAGTCATTTCTGGCCTTCGGCAGTATTGTCTGGGGTCCAGTTATGATCAGGGGTATGGTCGGCGTATCGGACGCTGGTCGTAAATCGGTGACGCGGGGTGGAGCAGTCCGGTAGCTCGTCAGGCTCATAACCTGAAGGTCCTAGGTTCAAATCCTAGCCCCGCACCCATCCAGAGAACGGCCCTGCGAGCGATCGCGGGGCCGTTTGCGTTTGCGGCGGGCGATATGCGCGCCTATCTCGCCTGCATGACCCTGAAGCAAATCCTCGGCCTCCATCCTTCACATCGCGACGACATCGCGGATCTCGTCACGCGTCGACCTATCCCTGGCCCTCGCTTGCAGCAGGTCGACCCGTTTCTCTTCCTCAATCACCATGGGCCGCAGGTTTATCCCCCGAACAATCTGGGCTTGCCATTCGGTCCCCATCCGCATCGAGGGTTCGAGACTGTGACCTTCATTCTGGAGGGCGAACTGATGCACGCCGATTCCGGCGGGCATCAGAGTGTTATTGGTCCAGGCGGCGTGCAGTGGATGACGGCGGGCTCCGGTCTTGTGCACGCCGAGCTTTCGCCGGATGGGTTCAAGCGGAAGGGGGGCCCGCTCGAGATCCTTCAGCTCTGGGTCAATCTGCCGTCGCGCCTGAAGATGACCCGGCCCCGTTATCAGGGTTTCCAGGGCGATGCATTTCCGGTGGTCATTGCTTCTGGCGGCAAGGCGAAGGTGAACCTGGTCTCTGGAAGCTGGGGCGGGGCAACCGGCCCCATCGAATCGATAACCGGCAACTTCATGTCGGTGATCATCGCGCAGGCGGGCGCGCAGCTTGCCTTCGACGGGCTCGCGGGTCGCAATGTCTTTCTCTATCTCGTTTCCGGCCGTGTACGCATCAATGGTGCCGATGTCGCCGAGCACCATCTGGTCGAGCTCGACAATGCTGGCGACGCCCTGGCGCTCGAAGCGACCCGGGACACGCGACTTCTGTTCGGCCATGGCGAGCCGATCAATGAACCCGTCGTGTCCTACGGCCCATTCGTGATGAATACGTCTGACGAAATCCGCAATGCGATCGCCGACTATCAGGCAGGCAAGATGGGTGAGGTTGCGGTCTGACGAACCGTGGCGCGCTGTCGACACAGTGACACATTGTTGATCCCCAGGGTGCACCCGCCTTGCGGGACGTCCCTTCACTTGTGGGCGAAGCAGGCGTACCTTGCGTCAGAGGAGATCAGCTCGTGCTCGCTGCGATCAAACGCATGGGATGGAGGCTTGGCGCATTTGCGCTGATGGCTCTGCTGGTGCGCGCGGTCATGCCGGCGGGCTATATGCTGGCAGAGGCGCAGACAGCTTCGGGCCGCTATCTCACACTCGAACTCTGCGATGCGCATGACGGCAAGCCGAAGCTTGTCGATCTCGACACGGGCGAGATCATCGATGCGCCAGAGGATGGCAATACCGGCGCACCGCAACCGCCCTGCGTGTGCGGCGCCGTCGTCTCCATGGCCCCGCCTGTTTCGGGCGCCGAACCGATCGTCTTCACAAGTGCGGGCCTTGCTGATTTTGCCGAGGTCCGCGATCTCATCCCCGGCCGCGGCATTGCTGCGCCGCCGCCGCCGTCGAC
>JBMOGP010000566.1:0-2330 GCA_049318285.1 Hyphomonadaceae bacterium | reverse complement strand
GTCGTCAACAACGGCCACACGCTGCAGGTCAATGTGACCAGCCCGGGCAGCCTCCAGCTCGATGGCAAGGACTACGCCCTCAAGCAGTTCCACTTCCACCACCCGTCCGAACACACGATCGACGGCAAGTCCTTTCCGCTCGAAGTCCACTTCGTCCATGCCGCTCCCGACGGAGACCTCGCTGTGATCGGCGTCATGGTCGACGGCGGCGCGGTCAATCCGTCGCTCAATCCCATCTGGGCCGTTGCCCCGGCGAAAGAGGGGACTGCCGAGGCCGCCGGTCAGATCGATCTGGACGCTTTCCTGCCGAAGGACGCCAGCCTCTATCGCTACGAAGGCTCGCTTACGACGCCGCCTTGCTCCGAGACTGTGCACTGGACGGTCATGTCGACGCCGATCACGGCCTCGCCAAGCCAGCTCGCCGCCTTCGCCCAGCTCTTTCCCATGAATGCGCGCCCCGTTCAGCCGCTGAACCGCCGCTTCATCCTCAAGACGTCTGGCTGAGCCGCCACTGCGACGCGCGCCACAGCCATGGCGCCGTCATGAACACGATCACGCCAGATACCGTGCGCCCAATCAACACCCGGTTGAAGCCGTACGCGGACGTCGGAAACTGCGTCCAGTTGACGACCGGCGTCGTCGCCATCATCGCCATACCCGGCGCCACACCCGCGCACGGATTCGCCAGCATCAGCGAGGACACCACGAGGTCCACGGCGCATACGGCAAACCAGAACGACGCAGCCTGGGCCGGCGCGCAGGCGATCTGCTGCATTCATATGCATGGACCACGCGCCCGCCATCTCCGCGAGCCACCTCACGCCAGCATCTTCCTGAGCCGCGCATAGTCGGCCTTGGAGTTGTGCCGCTTGTCCATCGGCACCTCCTTCACCAGCACGACTGCGATATCGCCCAGCACCTTCGCCCGTACCGACAGATCCGTGGCGTTCAACCCATCTCCCGCAAGCGCCAGCCGCGCCCGCCCTTCATCCGCCAGCAGCGCCGCCTGCTGCACGCCAGGCCAGCTCAGCGCCGCCGTCTCGACCGCAAACGGAAACAACCCTCCGCTCGCCGCTTCGCGCCGCCCCAGCAGCCACAGCCGCCCATGCTCATCAATCCGCGCGGCATCGCCAGTGCGATGCCACAGCACGCCGTCGCGCACCGACTTGGTGGAGCCATCATCCGCTGGATCGAGATAACCGCTGTTCACATGCGCGCCCGCCACGAACACTTCATGGTCGCGCAGGTCTATCGCAATTTCGGCGATCGGCTTGCCCGCCAGCAGGCCGGCGCCCTCTGCCATCGCGCGCCAGTCGGCCTCCGAAATGTCTGTCAGCTCCAGATGCGCAATCGGTTCTGCTTCCGTCGAGCCGTACACCGCATGGATCGCCGCACGCGGCGCAGCCTTGGCCGCCGCGCGCAGCAGGTTGGGATAGACCGGCCCGCCGCCCGTGAAGATCGCCTCGAGCTGCGCCATCGGCGCCGCACCCTCCACAATCCGCGCGACAACGGCCGGCGGGGCGACAATCCTGTTCACGCGATGCTGCGAGATCTGCTGGCGCAATCTTGCGCCATCCAGCCTGGCCGGACGGGTCAGTTTTCCCGCCGGGATCACGCTCGTCGCCCCCGCCGCCAGATTGGAGAGGATGAACACCGGCAGCGAGATCAAATCCACATCGCCGGGCTTTGTCCTCCGCAGGTCTTCCAGCAACCGATGCTGCAGCATCAGGAAGTCTGCCGAGCGAACGATACCCTTCGGTCGCCCGGTCGATCCCGACGTGAACGTGATCAGGGCAGGCGCGTCCCCCGGCAGATGCGCCAGCGGATCACGCGCCACCGCATCATCATCGAAATCGGGCAGCGCCGTCAGCTGCCGCAATTCCGGAAACAGCATACGTACCAGATGCCCGATACCTGTTGTTGCAATCGCCTTCGGTCGCACCATCTCGACCGCGACGCGCAAGCCTTTCAGCCCCGCCGCTGGCTCCGGAAACATCGCAACCGCGCCGAGCCGAAAAACCGCCAGCAATGTCTCGTAAAGCTCAGCCGAGACGCCACGCGCGATAAGCACCACATCTCCCGTACCGACGCCGGCGCGCCCGTACGCCAAAGCCCGGACCGCGGACGCCCGTGCGAGCTGCGCATAGGTCGTCGACGACCCGTCGGCCGCGATGATCGCTACGGCATCTGGCTGCGCTTCCGCCTGCACGAGAAACGTCTCGACGAGAGTCAAAGCCGACCGCCCCAGAGCGCATAGCGCCGGAACACCTTGCCGCCTGTCCTGTCGCTGTGCGTCACCGAAAGATTGCTCTCGTGCATCAGCGCGTGAA
>JBMOGP010000565.1:0-2330 GCA_049318285.1 Hyphomonadaceae bacterium | reverse complement strand
ACGAGAAACGCATCGTCGGCGCGGTGATCGCCGTGATGAAGGATGGCGAACTCGCCCACTTCAAGCCCTACGGCCTCGCCAACCGCGAGCAGGGCAAGCCGATGACCGAAGACGCGATCTTCCGGCTCGCCTCTATATCAAAGCCCATCGTCACCGCCGCCGCGATGCGGATGATCGAGCTGGGCAAGTTCGGCCTCGACACGCCCGTCACCGACTTCCTGCCCGACTTCAAGCCAAAGTCGCCGGACGGGTCCACCCCAACCATCACCATCCGCCACCTGCTCACCCACACGGCTGGCCTCAGTTACGACTTCCTCCAGCCGCCAGAAGGTCCCTACAACACCATCCCCGTCTCCGCCGGCATCGATGGCGACTTCACGATGGAGGACAATCTCGCTCGCATGGTGAAGGCTGGCCTCACCTTCCCACCCGGCGCGGCCTGGCTCTACTCCGTCGCCATCGACGTGCTCGGCGCGGTGATGGCGAAAGCCGAAGGCGCGGATGTCGAAGGCGCGGTCCAGAAATACGTCACTGGCCCCATGCAGATGACGGACACCTCGTTCTACGTCACGGACGAAAAGCGCCTGGTGCAGCCCTATTCCAACGCTGCGCCCGAGCCCATTCCGATCGGCGACAATTTCAAGCAGCCTTTTGTGCCCGGTTGTGCGCCGATCAATCTTGGCACTTCGCGCGCCTTCAACCGCAACGCTTTCCAGGGCGGCGGCGGCTGCATGAATGGCAAGGCGCTCGACATCGTTCGTATGCTTGACGCTATCCGCGCTGGCGGCGCGCCGATCCTGTCGAAGGAGACGACGCAGCAGATGATGTCGAACCAGGTCGGCCCGCTCCGCATCCTGTTCGACCCCACAGGCAACACCGCCTTCGGCTTCGGCGGATCCGTCCTGCTCAACCCAGCCGCTTCCGGATCGGCGCTCTCCCCCGGCTCATGGCAATGGGGCGGCGTCTGGGGGCACAGCTGGTTCGTCGATCCGACGCGCAAGCTGACGATCGTGAACCTCACGAACACAACGCTCGAAGGCATGGCGGGACAATTGCCCGGAGACATTCAGCGAGCCGCGGTGGGTGCGTGAGCTGGCCGCTCCGTTATCTGCTGCTCTTCACGGATGTGGCATTCCTGATCTACTGGTCGGTGGCGGGGCTGCATGAGGCGAAACTTCTGGGCCTTCCTCCCGAATGGCTTTACCCGCAGGCAGACGATCCGCGCGTCAAAGCCTGGAACTGGTCCTTCCTTCCGCTTGACCTTGCCTTCTCCGCGACAGGCCTTGCCGCCGTTTCCGCAATGCGCCGGGGAAAGCCATGGCGTCATCTCGCGATTATCTCGCTCGTTCTAACCATGGTTGCGGGGGGAATGGCCGTTGCCTACTGGACGCTGACCGGAGAGATTGATTGGAGCTGGTACGGTGCAAACCTGTTCCTGCTGATCTGGCCCGTCTTTTTCCTGCCGGGCCTGCTGCGAGAACCGGCGCACGACTAAGGATCAGGCTTCGCCATTCTTTGCAGCCGCCTTTCGCGCCTCGACGATCTCCGCCGCCTTGGCCACGCACTCATCCGGCGTCATCCGGGTGGTGTCGATCCACACCGCATCCTCGGCCGGTTTCATAGGCGCATCCGTCCGCGCCGCATCGCGCGCATCGCGTTCCTTGAGCTGTTCGAGAACGCCTGCCTCCGTCACGTTCTCGCCCATGCCGGACAGTTCCAGAAACCGCCGCCGCGCCCGCTCCTCCACAGCCGCATCAACCCACAGCTTCACATCTGCATCCGGCGCGATCACCGTACCGATGTCCCGCCCATCGAGCAGCGCCCCGCCTTCACGCTGCGCAAAATTCCGCTGCAGCTCGAAGAGCGCCCGACGCACTGCTGGCAAACTCGCCACCACCGAAGCCGCAGCCCCCACACCTGAACTCCTAAGCTCAAGCTCGTCGAACGCATCGAGCTCCACACCGGCCGCCAATCGCGCGCATGCACCCTCGTCCTTGAGATCAACGCCCGCGTTCATCGCCGCCTTCGCAACCGCGCGATAGAGCAGGCCCGTATCGAGATGCGGCAGCCCATAGTGTTTCGCCAGCCGCTTCGCCAGAGTACCCTTGCCGGAGGATGTCGTGCCATCGATCGCGATGATCATTGGCCATCACGCTCCACGCTCGCTCCCAGCGTCGCCATGTGATCGAAGAACTCCGGATAGCTCGTGGCGATCATTGCAATGTCGTCGACAGCCACCGCATTCTTCGCTGCCGAGCCCATCACCAGCGCGCTCATGGCGATCCGGTGGTCGTGACGCGCTTGCACCAGCCCTCCGCCGGGCACGCCGC
>JBMOGP010000564.1:0-2332 GCA_049318285.1 Hyphomonadaceae bacterium | reverse complement strand
CCCGCAGTACGTCAAGGGCACGTTGTGCTCGAACTGCATGCTGTACGCCGGCAAGCCCGCGGACGCCTGGGCACCGTGCGGTGCGCTCGGGAACAAGCAGGTCAAGGGCAGCGGCTGGTGCGCGGCCTACGCCAAGAAGCCGGCCTGAGGCTGCAGGGCGCGGCCGGATGCACATCCGTCAGGCCGCGCCCGTATCGGTGTCTGCCTCGAGCCACTGGGCGATCGCGGCCAGTGGCTTCTTGATGCCGCCGTGCACCGGGACCCGACAGTCCGGTTTCGGATAACCGACCACCAGCAGGATCACCGGTTTCTCCGAAGGGGGTCGAGCGCACAGCGCGGTGAGGAATTTCATCGGGCTCGGCGTGTGTGTCAGCGTGGCCAGCCCCGCGTGATGGAGCGCGGCGATCAGGAATCCGGTCGCGATGCCGACCGACTCCGGCACGTAGTAGTGGCTGTAGCGTTCGCCGTCGGCGCGGACGCCGTACTTCTGCGCGAAGATCGCGATCAGCACCGGCGCCTCCTCCAGGAACGGCTTGTTCGGATCGGTGCCCAGCGGCGAGAGCGCGTCCAGCCACTCCTGAGGTGCCCGCCCGCCATAGAAGGCGCGTTCCTCGGCCTCGGCCTCCTCCCGGACCCGGCGCTTGTGCGCAGGATCGGTGATCACGCTGAAGAACCAGGGCTGCTGATTGGCACCCGAGGGGGCCGAACCCGCGGTGAGCAGGCAGGTCTCGATCACCTCGCGCGGCACCGGACGCGGCTCGAAGTCACGCACGGTGCGCCGACGGGCGAGTTCCTCTCGGAGCGCCGTGGCCCGCGCGATCATCTGCTCGACCGGGTAGGTCCGGTAGCCCGACAGGGGCTCGAGCCGGTAGGGCGGGGGGCGATGGGGGGCCTGTGTCGGATCGTCCATGGGACCTCGTTGGGCTCGGCGGTGCAGCGTCGTGCGCGACGCGCGGCGTGTCAAGCCGGTCCAGGCGCCTGTGGACGTCGCATTTTTCGGACGCGAGAAACCCATTCCGCATCGTGGGATAGTGTCAATGCGGCGCACCATCCGCGTTTTTCAGCGTGGAAGACGTTGTGCCACATCGTGGAAATCTGGTTGTATGTGTTTGTTTGTAATGGGGAAAGTGGTGTGTCGCGGATGTGACAAAAGGCTGCTGCCACGCAGCACGGATCGGTAGAGTCTTATACAAGACCTCGGCACAGTCCGGTCCGTCCGATCCACAACTCAGGGAGCTCTCCTCCATGTCGTCCCGCGAACTCGAAGCTCAGAAACTCCAGAAAGAATGGTCCGACAGCCCGCGTTGGCGCGGCATCAAGCGCGGGTACACCGCCGAGGACGTCGTGCGTCTGCGTGGCTCGCTGACCGTCGAGCACACCCTCGCCAAGCGCGGTTCGGAGAAGCTCTGGAAGCTGATCAACGAGGAGCCGTTCGTCAATTCGCTCGGCGCGCTGACCGGCAACCAGGCGATGCAGCAGGTCAAGGCCGGCCTGAAGGCGATCTACCTGTCGGGCTGGCAGGTGGCTGGCGACGCGAACCTGGCCGGCGAGATGTACCCGGACCAATCGCTGTACCCGATCAACTCGGTGCCGTCGGTCGTCAAGAAGATCAACAACGCGCTGACCCGCTGCGACCAGATCCAGTGGATGGAAGGCAAGAACCCCAACGACGCCGGCTACGTCGACTACTTCGCGCCGATCGTCGCCGATGCGGAAGCCGGTTTCGGCGGTGTGCTGAACGCGTTCGAACTGATGAAGTCGATGATCGAGGCGGGTGCCTCGGGCGTGCACTTCGAGGATCAGCTCGCCGCGGTGAAGAAGTGCGGCCACATGGGTGGCAAGGTGCTGGTGCCGTCGCGTGAAGCGGTGGCCAAGCTGGTCGCCGCGCGACTCGCTGCCGACGTGATGGGCGTGCCGACCGTGCTGCTGGCCCGGACCGATGCGGAAGCCGCCGACCTGGTCACCTCCGACGTCGACGACAACGACAAGCCGTTCATCACCGGCGAGCGTACCGTCGAAGGCTTCTTCAAGACCCGCAACGGTCTGGAGCAGTCGATCTCGCGCGGCCTCGCCTACGCGCCGTACGCGGACCTGATCTGGTGCGAGACCGGCAAGCCGGACCTCGGGTTCGCCAAGCAGTTCGCCGAGGCGATCCAGAAGCAGTTCCCGGGCAAGATGCTCGCGTACAACTGCTCGCCGTCGTTCAACTGGAAGCGCAACCTCGACGAGTCGACCATCGCCAAGTTCCAGCGTGAACTCGGTGCGATGGGCTACAAGTTCCAGTTCATCACGCTGGCCGGCTTCCACAGCCTGAACTACTCGATGTTCAACC
>JBMOGP010000563.1:0-2345 GCA_049318285.1 Hyphomonadaceae bacterium | reverse complement strand
GACTGGCTCGATGCGCATTATCATTTTTCCTTCGCAGACTATCGCAATCCGGAGCGCATGGGCTTTGGCCCGCTACGCGTGATTAACGACGATATCGTCGCAGCTGGTGGTGGCTTCGCGCCGCACCCACACCGCGATATGGAGATCATCACCTATGTCCGCACAGGCGCGATCACCCACCAGGATTCGATGGGTAACAAAGGTCGCACCGCCGCCGGCGACGTACAGGTCATGTCGGCGGGCACGGGCGTGCGCCATGCGGAGTACAATCTCGAGGACGAGACCACGACGATCTTCCAGATCTGGATCGAGCCGGACCGTCACGGCCAGAAACCCAGCTGGGGCGCGCGTCAGTTCCCGAAGTCGGACCGGACCGGCGCATGGTCCATCCTGGCGTCGGGCAAGGGCGATGAAGGCGCGCTTGGCATTCAGGCCGACGCTCGCGTCGCTGGCGTAACGCTGGAGGCAGGCCAGGAAGTCGTATGGGAAACCAGCCCCGAGCGCCATGTCTATGCGGTCGCCGCGACAGGCGCGATCGAAGTGGAGGGCAATCACGCCAAGGCGCGCGATGGCGTCGCCGTCACCGGCTCGAACCGTATCGTCTTCAGTGCGATCGAGGGACCTGCCGAGATCGTGTTAACCGATACGCTGTGACGGGGCGCTCCTGTCCTCCGCCATTCCCCTCTGGCCCGGCCTGCGCTAACATTGCCTCAGTCCGGGCCTGTAGGGGAATCAACTCCATGAAAAGAGCCATGATTGTCGCGACGCTGCTCGCTTCCGCACCCGTGCTGCAGGGCTGTCTGGTGGCCGATGTCGCCGGCGTTGCGATCGGGGTGACAGGAGCTGCGGTCGGCGCGGTCGGCGGTGCAGCGATCGACCTCGTGACCACTGACGAAGATGAACGACAGCAGCAGGAGATCGACCGGCTCAAGAAGGACAATGAGGAGCTGCGCAAGCAGCAGCAAGCTTCAAAACCACAATAGCGCCCCTTCCATATTGCTGCTGTTCATCCCACTTTCATGTTAGGGTCGGTCTTCTTCTCGCGCCGCGCCGTGCCGACGATGCGGACCCGGGAAGGACCCAGGCTTTCAAGGCAACCGGACTACAGGGAGCACAACATGCGTCTCGCCACTCTCGCCGCGTCCGCCTTCGCCGCCATTCTCCTGGCGGCGCCAGCCGCCGCGCTCGCCGTCGAGGCGAAGGTTTCACCTGAATTCCAGAAGAAGCTCGACGATGACATCGGCGCACGCGAGACCCGGGTCCTCACAGAGGCCTTGACCAACAGGGTAAGCAAGATCTTCAACAGCCGCGCAATCAACGCCGCGCGCGTCGTTGTGACGATCGAGGACGCCAAGCCCAACCGGCCGACATTCGAGCAGGTCTCCAGCAAGCCCGGGCTCGACCCGATACGCTCGATCAGCCTCGGCGGCGCCCGCGTCACAGGGGTCGCCTACGACGCGGCGGGCAAGGAGATCGGCACGCTCGACTATGACTGGTATGAGAGCGACCTCTCCAACACGCTCGGCTCCACGACATGGACCGACGCGCGTACCGCCTTCGATCGCTTCTCACGCCGCTTTGCGGACAAGCTGTCCTAGTCTGTCCCGCCTTCCGACGCGAGAGCGCCGCGCCGCAAGGGCCGGCTTTCTAGTCTCACGGAATCCCCGTCACCTTGTGGGTCTGCAAACTCAGCCGCCACTGCGGATGCACGAGACAGTAAGCAATGCATGCCGCTGTGTTCGCCTCGCGCGCCGGCCCATCCATCGGCTGCAGGAAGAAATTGCGAAAGTTGAGCGCTGCAAACTTTTCGGGTGGAGCTTCGGCCTGCGGATAGACGAGTTTCAGCTCGTCACCTGACACCTGCTCCAGCTGCGCGGCCGACTTGGGCGACACGCAGACCCAGTCGAGCGATGGCGGCGCCGCGATCGTGCCATTGGTCTCGACCGCCACTTCGAACCCGTGCTCATGCAATGCAACAACCAGGGCCTCGTCCAGCTGCAGCAATGGCTCACCGCCGGTGCATACCACATAGCGCTTGCCGCTAGCCCCGCCCCACTTCGCCGCAACATGCGCGGCCACAGCGTTGGGTGACGCAAACTTTCCGCCGCCATCGCCGTCGACGCCGACAAAGTTCGTATCACAAAACCCGCAAACGGCGCTTGCGCGATCACGCTCCAGACCGCTCCACAGATTGCATCCGGCGAAGCGCAGGAAGACCGCCGCACGGCCCGTGTGCGCGCCCTCGCCCTGCAGCGTGTAGAAGCATTCCTTGACCGAATAGGTCATTGCCCTGCCCGCCACTTCGCCCAACCCTTCGCGCGGAGGTCGCAAGCAGGGCACGTCCC
>JBMOGP010000562.1:0-2348 GCA_049318285.1 Hyphomonadaceae bacterium | reverse complement strand
CGAGAGGTTCCATCACCTGCGCATCTTCCGTTTCGATGTGATCATAGCCAAGCAGATGCAGGAAGCCATGGATCAAAAGGTGGCTGACATGTCCCTCGAATGGCCTGTGCATCATTTCAGCGTCACGAAGAGCCGTTTCGTATCCCAGCGCGATATCGCCAAGGTATTGAGGTTGTCCGGGAATTTCGGGCTGGCCGGAAGGAAATGACAGGACGTCGGTCGGCTTGTCGTGTTGCCGCCACTGACTGTTGAGGGCGCGCATTTCGGCATTGTCGGTGAACAGGATAGCCAGCTCCCCGGCGCTTTTCATGTGACTGGCGGCGCGGCCCAGCACCCCTGCGGCCAGCGCATCAAGATCGCCGAGCGCCTCCCAGCGCGCATCGGCAATCCTGAGATCGAGGGACAGGCGGTCGTTATCGCGGGCGTCGCTCACTTGCGCGAGGCCCCTTTCGCGTCCTTGTCGTAGGCATCGATGATGCGGCCGACGAGTTCATGGCGCACGACGTCTGCGCGCGTCAGCTGTTCGATGGCGACGCCTTCGACGCCCTTCAGGATCGACATGGCGTGGCCAAGGCCCGACTTGGCGTTGGGCGGCAGGTCGGTCTGCGAGGGATCGCCGGTCACCACCATGCGTGAACCGCGGCCGAGACGCGTCAGCACCATCTTCATCTGCGGCACGGTGGCGTTCTGCGCCTCGTCGATGATGACGAATGCATTCTTCAGCGTGCGGCCGCGCATGAAGGCGAGCGGAGCGACCTCGATCTCGCGGCGCTCCTTGCGGCGATCGACTTCCTGCGCACCGAGGCATTCGTTGAGTGCATCCCAGATCGGCAGCATGTAGGGATCGACTTTTTCCTCAAGGGCGCCGGGAAGGAAGCCGAGCTTTTCGCCGGCTTCCACTGCGGGACGCGCGACGATCAGGCGGTCGCGCTTGCCGGCCTTCAGTTCGGCGGCGCCGATGGCGACGGCCAGGTAGGTCTTGCCGGTGCCGGCGGGACCCACGCCGAAGACGAGGCCGAGGTCGTCCTGCCGCAGCTTGTCGAGATAGGCGCGCTGACCTGGCGTCTGAGCCATCACTGGCTTGCGAAGTCCGTGGATGACTTCGCCTGTTCCCGTCGTTGCGGCGGGGCTCACGGTGAGGCGGATCGCGGCTTCGAGTTCGGTGGGCGTCGGCTCTGCACCGTTGGCGATGCGGCGCGCGAAGGTCTGCAGCGAGTCGGCGGCGAGGCGCGCGCCATCGCCCTCGCCGGTGACGATGATCTCACCGCCCTGTGCCTGGCTGTCGACGCGAACGCCATCGTCGGCGAAGGCTTGTTCGAGCAATTGCAGGTTGGCATGTGCGGGACCGCAGATGTCGCGCAGCATTTTCTGGCTTGCGACAGGCACGGTGTAGCGCTGGCTGCGGGCCGGGGTTGGTTTCCGGCTCAAGCGGACGCCTCCTGGCTCACCATTGGTATTCTCTCCTGGCGACCGGTGAGGCTGGTCATGCTCGCGCCCACGATCTCCACTTCGGTGATGCTGCCGGACAGGTGCGCGCCATTCTCGACATGCACGGACTGCATGTAGGGCGAATAGCCGAGGACCTGCCCTGCATGCTTGCCAGCGCGCGAGAACAGCACGGGAAGCGTGCGGCCGACAGTGGCGGTGTTGAACGTCTGCGCCTGCTCATTGATCAGCGCCTGAAGCCGGGCGAGGCGTTCGTCCTTCACGGCTTCTTCGACCTGCAGCTGCATGCCGGCGGCGGGCGTGCCGGGGCGCGGCGAATACTTGAACGAATAGGCCTGCGCGAAGCCGACGGCCCTGACCAGCGCGAGCGTGTCTTCGAAATCCCTGTCGCTCTCGCCCGGGAAGCCGACGATGAAATCGGAGGCGAAGGCGATGTCTGGACGCGCCTCGCGCACGCGCCCGACGATGCGGAGATAGTCGGCGGCCGTGTGCTGGCGGTTCATTGCTTTCAGGATGCGGTCTGACCCGGCCTGCACCGGCAGGTGCAGGAAGGGCGCCAGGGTTTCGACATCGCGGTGAGCCTCGATCAGATCATCGCTCATGTCACGCGGATGGGATGTCATGTAGCGGATGCGTTCGAACCCGATCCGCGCGAGGTGACGGATCAGATTGCCAAGGCGCCAGTCGCCGCCCTTGCCCTCAAGCACAGGCGCTGCGCCGTGCCACGCATTCACATTCTGACCAACGAGGACAATCTCCCGGACGCTCCTGCTCGCCAGTTCGCGTGCTTCGGCCATGATCGCATCCGCGCTGCGCGAGAACTCTGCGCCGCGGGTGTAGGGCACCACGCAGAAGGTGCAGAACTTGTCGCAACCTTCCTGGACCGCAAGGAAGGCGGACGG
>JBMOGP010000561.1:0-2350 GCA_049318285.1 Hyphomonadaceae bacterium | reverse complement strand
ACTACGCGTGCCCCGCGACGCGCGGCTGCGACCGAGAGTGCGCCGGTCCCGCATCCAGCATCGAACAGCGACGCTCCAATGAGGTCCTCGGGCATCCATGATAGCAGGGTGTCGCGCATGCTGTCGCGCCCCGCCCGCACTGTCGCGCGGATCTTGCTGACGGGTGCATCCGAGGTCAGCTGCGCCCAGGCATCCAGCGCCGTCCGGTCGAAATACGTTTCCAGCTTCCCGCGACGTTCGTCGTAGGCATTGGGCCGCATATTCATCTCGATCGACGTCGTCATGTTCATTCGAACCCCAGG
Organism: Hyphomonadaceae bacterium; assembly: GCA_049318285.1. Lineage (GTDB taxonomy): Bacteria > Pseudomonadota > Alphaproteobacteria > Caulobacterales > Hyphomonadaceae > UBA7672. The sequence continues at coordinate 2,048 of JBMOGP010000561.1, read as the reverse complement.
AAGTCGAAAATGTCGCGGTCTTTCATCGGCATGGCGTCATAGTGCGTGTCGCCAACAAGGAGCGATGCAGCGAGGCGCATGTACTCGGCCTTCACCGCTTCGAGCGCAGGAGTAGACTCCATCTCGAACAGCACGGATTTCTTCAGCCGGCTTTTCCGGATTTCGTCGAGGATAGGGAAGTGGGCTACGCGCTCAAGGCCGATAGCCGCATTGTAGCGGTCCACCTCATCCGTGCCTTCGCTGCGGTTCACGATCACGCCGCCGAGACGCACTTCGTAGTTCTTAGATTTTGCCCGGATCGCAGCGACGATGCGGTTCATGGCGAAGATCGAGTCGAAATCGTTGGCTGTGACGATCAGCGCCCGCTCGGCATGCTGGAGCGGCGCGGCAAACCCGCCACAGACAACGTCGCCGAGCACGTCGAAGATCACGATATCCGTGTCTTCCAGGAGGTGATGCTCCTTGAGCAGCTTCACCGTCTGTCCAACGACATATCCGCCGCAGCCCGTGCCTGCGGGCGGCCCGCCCGCCTCGACGCACATCACGCCATTATAGCCCTGAAAGACATAATCCTCGGGGCGCAGTTCCTCGCTGTGGAACTCCACGCTCTCAAGCATGTCGATCACTGTCGGCGCGAGGCGCTTTGTCAGCGTGAACGTCGAGTCGTGCTTGGGGTCGCAACCGATCTGCAGGACGCGCTTGCCGAGATGAGAGAACGCTGCAGATAAATTGGATGACGTTGTGCTTTTGCCGATGCCGCCTTTGCCATAGATCGCGAACACCTTTGCCCGGTCTATTTTCATAGACGGGTCGAGATGAACCTGCACGCTTCCCTCCCCATCGGGGCGGCGTGGAAGTGTTCTTGGCATGGTGAGCGTTGTCATGAGTATCCTTCACGCCGCGGGTGCGGAGATGCCTTCCAGCTGGTCTTCGAGTTCGTCGCTCGCATTGCGCAGAGCGTTCAGTGTCGAGTCATCGGGCCGCCAGTACTTGCGCTCATGGGCCTCAAGCAGGCGATTCGCCATACGCGCCGATGCCTTGGGATTAAGTGAGGTCAGACGTTTGCGCATTGCATCGTCGAGCACATAGGTCTCGCTGATGCGCTGGTAGATCCATGGCTCAACCTGGCCAGTCGTCGCCGACCAGCCCATCGTGTTGGTAACCTGCGCCTCGATCTGACGCACGCCTTCGTAGCCATGCTTCAGCAGGCCCTCATACCATTTCGGATTGAGGGTTCGCGTATGCGTCTCGAGCGACACCTGTTCCGCCAGCGTGCGCACCTTGCCTTCGCCCTGCGTCTGGTCGCCGATATAGACGGGTGTCGCCGATCCCCGCGCGCGCTGGATTGCGCGGCTCATGCCGCCCAGCGCATCGACATAATGGTCGATCGAGGTGACGCCGAGTTCCACCGACTCAAGGTTCTGGTAGGTGAAGTCGACACCCTTCAGGATGCTCTGCAGCATCTTCGACTGGCGCACCGCGCCGCCCGTGCGTCCATAAGCGAAGCACTTCCGACTCTCGAAAGCGTCCGCGAGTTCTTCTTCCTCATTCCAGGCGCTGGAGTCGATCAACTGGTTGACGTTGGCACCGTAGGCCCCGTCGGCGTTCGAGAACACCCGCAGCGCCGCAGTTTCCAGATCACATCCATGCGCCGCTTGCAGCGCAAGCGCATGCTTGCGGACATAGTTGTGTTCCAGCGGTTCGTCGGCAGCAGCTGCCAGATAGGCCGCTTCCGCAAGCATCCGGACCTGCAGCGCCAGCAAGTCACGGAAAATCCCGGACAGCGTCATTACGACATCGATCCGTGCGCGCTTGAGCTCAGAGAGCGGTATCAGTGCGGCGCCGCATAGCCGTCCGTAGGAGTCAAATCGCGGCCGGGCGCCGATCAGCGCCAGAGCCTGGGCAATCGGTCCGCCTTCGCTCTTGAGATTGTCGGACCCCCACAGAACCATGGCGATCGATTCGGGCATGACGCCGCCGCTCCGCTGAGCATGCTGCGCCAGCAACCGGTCTGCCTGCATCGCTCCATCATGCATCGCCAGTGCGCT
>JBMOGP010000560.1:0-2354 GCA_049318285.1 Hyphomonadaceae bacterium | reverse complement strand
GCAAGCGCGCAGCGCCATCACTCTGCAGTCACAGCCGTACGCGTGGCGGCCATCTTCGTTACTGTCGTGCCGGCGATGCTTGAAGGATATGTCGCCCCCGACAGCCTCACCATCGAAGGCGGCAAGCCTGTCGGGGTCGGCGATGAGTACGCCCTCGCCATACGCAACCGCTGAGGCTGGGGCGTGATCATCGCAATGCTCGCCTTCCTCACGCCGCGCCCCGCCGAAGCGCGCACGCCGACGGCCGGGATCGTGACCCTTGGCCTCCGGCTCGCCTTACTGGTCTGGCTAAAGCTGTCCGACTTCGCGGTCGGCGGTGCGGCTGCGGTCCTGTATGCTTTCCGCGGCCAGGTTCCGTGGCGCACTCTGGCGATCGGCGCAGGCGTTTGCGCTGGGGGCATTTTGGTTGCTGGCCTGAGACGAGCAACCTCATCGCCCTGCGCCACAGACATCATGCTGGCCGACCATGTCATGGCGCCCAGGCTCTTCATGGAGCCGGACACCGCGGCCACGCTCGGGAACGTCTACTCGCCCTATCGCGATGCCAACTATGGTGAGCGCGTCGAGACCCCCTACTGGACCCGCTGGTCACACCGGAAAAAGAGCGGGTCAGAGGTGGCAAGCGTTACGACTCAGCCCGTTGCGATTCGCTGAAAACCTGTATTTCCGGGGGTTCCTGAGGCTGGAAGCGTTCCAAAATCGCGATTTTCGGGGGTTTTTGCTGTGAAAAGCGGCGAAAACCCTTGTAAATCACACGTTTCCCGCTTGGGGGGCCTTCATTTCCGTGTATTCAGGTGCAGGTTTTTCACACGGGAGTTGAAAAGACATGGCCACAGCTAAATCCGCCGCAGCGAAAACTGCAGCCAAGGCAAAACAGAACACAGTCAGCCTCAAGCATATCGCGGCCAACCTCGCCGAGAACCATGAGCTTTCGAAGAAGCAGACCGAAGCGATGCTGAACGACGTCGTCGCGCTGGTCACCAAGCACCTTAAAAAAGGCGACCGTATCCGCCTTGCGGGCCTCGGCGTTCTGGTCGTCCGCAAGCGCGCCGCCCGCATGGGCCGCAACCCCGCCACCGGTGAACCGGTTCAGATCAAGGCCTCGAAGAAAGTAGCCTTCCGCGCCGCGAAAGAACTGAAAGAGTCGATCTAAAGACTTCGGTTCACTGATCCAAAAATCTGGAACGCCCGGCTGGCAACAGCCGGGCGTTACGCTTTTGCGGACCGAACCATCCGCATGGCCCGCGGAGACTTCGCTCTATTCGAGCAAGGACTTCCTCACCGGGCGAGGGGACGGCCTGCCTCGACGCCAGGTGGCGGGGCAGGTGCCCCGAAGGAGCGGTGCGGCCCGATCAGGCATGCGCGCGGGCTCACGACAGCCCGCGGCCCGCCCACATTCCCCAATGCAAGAAATCCGGTCCGCCGTTTACCTCAGCGCCCAGCGTAACTGAGGCCGCACCGTCGCGTCTACGGCGCAGGCGTTGCGCCATCAGGATCGACCACCGCATTCTGCTGCAGCGGCCAGACGATCGGGAATGGGGGAGGCGTCGTAGACGTGCAATCCTGCCAGCGCAATTCCTGAAGCACAAAACGCGCGCCGTCCCACTGATAGCGACCTTCGGATCCGCACCCGCCATGCCCCGCATTCTTGCGCAGCGTGGTCAGCACGCCGGTGCCTGCATCGATCTCGGCCATGCTCGCCTGGTCGGTCGCAAGCCATCCGCTCGCGTCGTAGTCGGGCAGGGTGACCAGCTGCAACGCCTCGCCGGCCACGGCGAACAAGCGGTGCGTCACGCCGTACGCGCCCTGACTGCATCCAAGCATGACGATCGACCCGCTCTCGAGCCCGACCACCTTGGACTCCAGCTGCGCATCGGCGGGCTTCTCGCAGCCGCCGATGGTGTCGCTGATCCTCTGCGCCGCCGTGATCAGAGCGCCATCGCCTTCCAGCGACACGGCCCCGATGGCGTTCGGCGCAAAAGCCTCCTCCGGCCCGCAGCTCGCCAGCAGCGTCACCGCGCCAGCAATCATCAACGCAAGCCGCATCCCAATCTCTCCGCAGTCTGGCTCAGCAGTCCGGCGGCAGTGATGATCAAACATTACCGCAAATCAATGGCCAAGACGCGCTCAAATCGCGATCAACGACCCCCGGCGAATCGCTATCACCAGAGTTCACTCGTGTCCGCGCCAGCGAATATCTCGTCAAGACGTCGTTGCGTGGCTGGCGAGACGCCCTCCGGCGGCATCAGCGGATCAACAAACCGCTCCTCCGCGATCTCGCCCCGGCTGGTCGCCTTGCCCTGTATCCACGTATCGATCCGGTAAACCAGCACATGATCGTTTGGAAAAAAGCT
>JBMOGP010000559.1:0-2356 GCA_049318285.1 Hyphomonadaceae bacterium | reverse complement strand
GCCCTCGAACAGATCGGGCTCGACGACGTGAAACGCGCCGCCTGCGCGCTCGGCATCCTGCCCGCCGGCATGGCCGCGCCGCGGCCGGCCCCGCCAGCCCCGCCGGCCACCCCCGAGACCGGCGACAATCCGGCCGAATCCGTCCGCGCCCTTGCGCAGGGCCCGAATTCTTGAACATTGCGCCGTTCGCAGGCATATTGCCCTGTCCGGCAACGCATTCCGGAAGTCACCAAGGAGATCGACCATCGCTCAGCGTCCACAAGCGGCCCAGTCGCCCAAGAAGGAAGGTCCGCAGATCAATGAGGACATTCGCGCGCCGCGCGTCCTCCTGATTGACGAGAAAGGCGAGAAGCAGGGCGAGATGCCGCTCGAAGCAGCGCTCGACGCCGCCAAGGAGGCTGGCCTCGACCTGGTGATGGTTGCGCCCGACAACGAGCCGCCGGTGGTGAAGATTTCCGACTACGGCAAGCAGCGCTTCGCCGAGCAGAAGAAGAAGGCCGAAGCACGCAAGAAGCAGAAGTCGGCCGACCTGAAAGAGATCAAGCTTCGTCCGAACATCGACAAGCACGATTACGAAGTGAAAGGACGCGCGATCCGCCGCTTCTTCGAGGAAGGCGACAAGGTGAAGATCACCATGCGCTTCCGCGGCCGCGAAATGGCGCACCAGCATCTTGGCATGGAATTGCTCACCAAGGTGAAGTCGGAGTTCGCCGACGTCGCCAAGGTCGAGTCCGAACCGCGCCTCGAAGGCCGGCAGATGGTCATGGTGCTCTCGCCGCGCTGAGCTGTGGCAGGCGTTTGAACGGCATGGAGCAGGGCGCAATGATCAGGTCCGGCACGGCGATCATGGCCGCCCTTGTTCTGGCGGGCTGTGCAGCGGGCGAGGTAACGCCCGCAGCTGGACCGTCCTCGGGAAAAGTCTCGCTGCAGACCCCTCCCTACGCTGGCGAGGCGAGGCAAGGCGAGCCGGTATCGCCCCTTGCCGCCCCGCCGGTGCAGTCTGCGGACACAGCGCTTGCCGACGCCGCACAGGACATCTCGTTGACAGGCATTGCCCGCCAGTTCGATCCTGCACGGCAGCGCTTCGTCTGGGTCCTGCCGCCGGGCATTCACGGCGAGGGGCCGTGGGATTTCAATGCAGTCGTGAAGATCCGCGGCGAGTCGAAATTCGAGACAACCCTGCCGCTGAAGGCGGAGATCGCCGCCTCAGGCACGCGCCCTGAATACACGGCGGGCTACGAGATCGTGCGGCTTACCGATGACGGACGCTGGGCGCAAAACACTGCCGAAATCGACAAGGTGATCCAGCAACTCGTCGCCGAATACGGCCGCGGCCTCGGCGAGCTGGAAATGATCAGCCAGCTCCATGTCAGCGTTGTCCCCGCCTATCGCGAGCAGCATTGCGCCCAGGGCGCGCAGCACGACATCCGCATTTACATGGAGGAAGACGGCAAACCGCTCGTCAGCCTGAACAACGCCATGATGAGCGCGATGATCTCCCAGGTTGTGCGCGAGGCCTGCAGCTGAGCCTTCGTCACCGGGCGATGCCTGCCTAACTGCACCGTCACTTGCCCGGCCCGCGCGACGGCCTACTCTCCTCGCCATGAAAAACGCTCTGCTTGCAAGTCTCGCCGGCGCCGCCGTGATGGCGTGCACGCCCGCTTCCGAACCAGCGCCCGAAACCCCGACCGTCGAACCTTCGCTCGCCGATCAGGTCAATCCGCAACCGATGCCTCAACCGCCCGCAGCTGATCCGGCAGCGCCCGGCGCCGACGCATGCGGGGCGGCCCGGTACGCAGCGCTTGTCGGCAAGGCGATCACCGAGCCAGGCGTTCCGCCCGAAGGCCCGAATGTCCGCTACATCCGCCCGGATACCCAGGTGACAATGGATTTCCGCCCTGATCGTCTCAATGTGGACATCGATGCAGCCAACGCGATCACCGGCTTCCGCTGCACCTGATCGCCCCCCTCGGGACCCGATGGAATGACGGCATGAGACCCGCCGCAACGATGTGGCTCGTCCTGTCGATGGCGGCTTGCGCAAGTCCACCTCCCGCTGTCGAGGCGCCCTCAGAGCCATAAGCTGCGCTCGCCGCGCCGCCGCACGATACCTATGGTTCCAGCATGTATGGCGAACTCACCGGCAAGCCGATCGAGGGCCCCGGCATACACCGCGAAAGCCGTCTCAACCGCCCTATCCGCCACGGCGCGCAGGTCACGATGGACGACGTCGCCCGACGCGTCGTGGTGATGCAAACGGCCCGGACGCTGAAACAGGCCGGCGAACCGCTCATCAACCGGGGCGCCTTGCTTTTGCGGGACTCCCGCGTATAAACCCCGCCTTCCACAGGACCGG
>JBMOGP010000558.1:0-2358 GCA_049318285.1 Hyphomonadaceae bacterium | reverse complement strand
AGCCCCGCCCACATGAAGGTCGCGCTCATCGCCACGAGAACGAGGAGGCTCAGCCTCGTATCCTGGAACCAGGCCAGCACAATGAGGGCCGCGGCACTCGCGATCATCGCGCCGTTTACCAGCGCGGTCAGAGCCTCGCGGCGAATGGCGCGGCGCGCCAGCTGGCCTTCCAGGTCACGCTCGGCGATGGCGCGCACGGCGACCGCCAGCGACTGCGATCCGGCGTTTCCGCCGAGCCCCGCGACTACCGGCATCAGGAAGGCCAGCGCCACCACAGCCTCCAGCACGGGCGCAAAGAAAGACACCAGAAGCGAGCCAAGGAACGCCGTCACAAGGTTGAGTAACAGCCAGGGCATGCGCGCCTTCACGGCGGAAAACACCGATTGGTTGACGCCCGCCTCACTCACACCGGACAGGGCGAGGATGTCTTCCTCGGCCTCTTCCCGGATGACGTCGACGACGTCGTCGATCGTGATCATGCCGGTCAACCGGCCCGCGTCGTCGACCACGGGAGCGGACGCAAGGTTGTACTGCCGGAAGATATAGGCGACTTCCTCCTGGTCCATCTCCGGGCGGACGTGGACCGGGATCTCCCGCATGATCTCGCTCAGCGGCCTGTCGCGTCCATGCCGCAAGAGACGCGACACCGGCACGCTACCCTGCAGCCGAAATGCCGGATCGACGATGTAGATCTCGAAGAATGTCTCCGGCAGGTCGTCTTCCGGCACGCTGCGCATGTGGTCGATCGCCTGCCCAACCGTCCAGAACACTGGCGCCGCCACGAAGGCGTGCTGCATCAGGCGGCCCGCGGACTCCTCGTCGAACGCCAGCGCGCTTTCGATGGCGGCGCGATCCGTCGCCGACACCCGGTTCAGGATGCGCTCGCGCCGATCGTCCTCGAGGTCGTTCAGCAGGAACGACGCATCATCTGAATCGAGATGGCCGATCATCGCTGTGACGGCTGCGTCGGTCAGCTCGTGCAGTGCTTCGAGACGGGCACTGTCCGAGAGCTCGGCCACTGCTTCGGCCGGCAGGTGCTTGCCCAGCAGGTGGATCGCCTTGCGGAACGCCTCCGGCGGCAGCTGTTCGAGCAAGTCGGCAAGGTCGGCGGGGTGCAGCTCCTTGGCGGTGCGCCACAGGAACGGCTTGTCGCCATCGCCCACGGCGCCCACCATCTGCGCGATGAAGGCTGGCGAGATCACGCCGGCGGCATCGACCGCTTCGACTTCATTGGCTTCCACGGGAGTTTCAGGCGCATCGGGGTCGCGGGTGTCATTCATGGCGACCTCCCTGCTCCGAACGGCGTTCTCTCTCGTGAAGTTGCTGGTGCGGTCGAGAAGACTCGAACTTCCACGCCTTGCGGCGCTACCACCTCAAGGTAGTGCGTCTACCAATTCCGCCACGACCGCACGCCGGGCAAGGGCGCCGTATATGACGGGTTTGGCGGCTTGTGAAGCACAATTGTCGTGACGGGCATCCGCGCCTAATTGGCAGCGAAAACAGGGCCTATTGCTCGGTCGCGCGATAATCGGCGACCTCGGCCGGGCCGGTGATGTTCACCGAAATCTTGTCGTTTTCGATGACCAGGTCGCCGCGGGCGATCGGATGGTTGTTGGCCAGGATCCAGACCTGGTCGTCTTCTTTCGTGTCGAGCTGGATGACGGCGCCCCTGCCCATCCGCAGCAGCTGCTGCATAGGCATCAGCGCCCGCCCGAGAAGGACAGTGATCTCGACCCCGACCTGGTCCAGTTGAGACTTCAACGCGATGCTCCGCTATACGGGGCCAACGTTGTTCTTTCGGGTTGCAGACAGGTTAATGACCACAGGATGGACCATTTCAGAGGGGTTTGTGCCTTACCCCGACGCTGTCGCTGCGATGGAATCGCACGCCGCAGCCATTGCGGCCGGCGAAGCGGATGAACTTATCTGGCTGCTGGAGCACCCTCCGCTCTACACGCGGGGGGCCAGCGCCAAGGACGGTGACCTCAAGGAGCCCGGCCGATTCCCTGTCTTCGACAGCCAGCGCGGCGGACAGTTCACCTATCACGGCCCCGGCCAGCGCGTGGCCTATGTGATGCTCGACCTCACGAAACGGGGGCGCGACGTGAAGCAGTTCGTCTGTTCGCTCGAAGACTGGATCATCCAAACCCTCGCGACCTTCAACGTTAAGGGCGAGCGCCGCAAAGGCCGCGTCGGCGTCTGGGTCGACCGCTCCCGCCCAGGCGGCCTGCTGCGTGAAGACAAGATCGCTGCCATAGGCGTCCGCCTGAAGCGCTGGGTCAGCTATCACGGCATCAGCCTGAACGTTGAACCCGACCTCTCCCACTTCGGCGGCATCACGCCGTGTGGTGTGACCGA
>JBMOGP010000557.1:0-2361 GCA_049318285.1 Hyphomonadaceae bacterium | reverse complement strand
CAGGCGCTGATCAGCCTGCCCCGCTATGATTTCAACTGGCAGCGGACGTACACATTCACTGATCCCGTGAAGGTGCCCGCTGGCGCGAAGATCGTCGCGACCTACTGGTATGACAATTCGCTGCGCAATCCGGCCAATCCCGACCCGAAGGAGACGATCGTCTGGGGTCCGCAATCCTGGGAGGAGATGCACTACACATCTCTCTACTATCAGTGGACCGACGAGACGGTGGCGAAGGAAGCCGACGGCACCGTCGTGATGCGCGAGATGCCGAACCGGATGATGGGCGCGCTGGACGCCAATTTCGATGGCAAGGTGCAGCGGGCGGAGTTGCGCGGACGGGTGGACAAGGCGATAGGGCCGAACTGGGCCAGCATCGATCTCGACAAGGATAATGCGCTCGACAAGACCGAACTGGGCGGTGCGATGAGATACCTGACGGCGCTGATGCGATCGGGACGTAGCAACCGCGACGCGCCGCAGCAGAACTAGCCCCAGACGCCAGGCGGGATGGAGGACATGGCTTGAAGACGAGCTTGATCGCGATGATGGCGCTGGCGGGCGCGGGCCTGCCCTGCCCTGCGGCTTTGGCGCAGACAGCGCCGGGGCTTCAGACGCCGAAGACCAATTGGGGCGCGCCGGACCTCACCGGGTTCTGGACTAACACTTCGCTGACATCGATGCAGCGGCCGGCGGGCGCCAACAAGCTGGTGCTGGACGAGAAGGAGGCGGAGCAGCTGACGCGCCGCAATGTCTATTCCGCGGCCGAGCGCGAGGAAGCGGGCGCGTCTAAGCTGGATGAGGCGTCATCCAAAGAGCTGCTTTCGGATGGAAACGCATCGCGCGCCTACAACCGCTACTGGATGGACCCCGGCACCAGCTATGCGCAGGTGAAGGGTGAGTATCGCTCGAGCTGGATAACCTATCCGCAGGACGGGCGCATACCCTACACCGAGGCGGGCATCCGAGCGAACACGCGGACGAACTCGTTCGACGATTTCGAGATTCGCCCCCTACCCGAGCGCTGCATCATGAGCTTCACGGGCGGCGCTGGCCCGGTGATGAACAACGGGATGTACAACAACACCTACCAGATCGTTCAGGCACCCGGACATGTGATGATTCTCACCGAAATGATCCACGACGTGCGCGTGATCCCGATCGGCGTGCGCGGCGAGATCAAGCACGGACCGCGCGAGATTCCGAAATGGGGCGGGGATTCGATCGGCTGGTATGAAGGCAACACGCTGGTCGTCGAGACGATCAACTCGCATCCCAAGCAGCGGTCCTTCATCTCGCAAGCCGGCAAAGTGACAGAGCGCTATACGCGCTGGGCCGATGGCGAGATCTTCTACGAGTTCCGCGTCGAGGACCCGGTTCTCTACAAGGAGTCGTGGGCGGGCGAGATGTCGCTGCGCGCCTCTGCCGATCCGCCGTACGAGTACGCATGCCACGAAGGTAACCATGCGTTGCCGGGCATCCTTGCCGGAGCGCGGCAGCTGGAACGCGAGGGACGGCCGCATCCGGTGGAGCTGCCCATCTTCGCCGGCGTGGATGTGTCTGACGGGGAGTAGCGGGCAGCCTGACTTGCAGGGAGCCCCGCCCTATATCGATAAAGCGAAGCCACACGGCGTGCATCAGCCGCAACCGCTTTCCAGAATGCGGGCGGCCCAAGCACCTCGACCTCCGCGCCAAGCCGCAGCGACTGCCGGGCTGGCTGCGAGATGTCCTAAACAGCTATCTCGTCCTTCACCCATCCCTCGGGCCGCGTCCTCGCGTGCTTTGCCACAACCGCCAGTTCAGCCGCCGTATAGTTGTTCCACAGGAGGCGGCGGCCTTCGGGTGAAATCCGGATGACGGCGCGGACAGAGAGCAGACGCGCTTCGACGTCGTGGGCAGCCCGCGCCAGCTGTTCGAGGATCGCTGGCGCGACCGCGTGGCCCGCCGCGTAGAAGAAGCCGAGATCGCGACAGGACACGCCGATCTGGTCCGCTACGGCTTGGCGTGCGGGCTCGCCCCCCGGACAAGAGGGGCGACACATCGATCCCGGGCAGACGCTGGCTCACGCATGCAGGCTGTCGCAGACGGGCGCGAGGCCGAAGCATTCTGTTTCAATGGTCAGGCGAAAGGCCGCTCGGGCCAGGCGGATGGCGTCTGACCAGTAACGGGGAAGAACCGGCAGCGCCCGGGGCGATGTGGCGTCGCCGGGAGCAAGCCAACCCTCAATTTCCAGCAAAATCAGCGCAATTGCAGCCCAACCTGCACCCTTGCGCACCACGCAAGCCGACGATACAACCCGCCCCTCATCGACAGGCCGCGCCCGTAGCTCAGCTGGATAGAGCACCAGACTACGAATCTGGG
>JBMOGP010000556.1:0-2371 GCA_049318285.1 Hyphomonadaceae bacterium | reverse complement strand
GGCGGCGGGGTCAAGGACACCTGGATCCTGGCGGAATGACATGCTGAGCCGTACCGCGGAAAACCTGTTCTGGATGGGTCGCTACATGGAGCGGGCGGATGCGACCGCGCGCCTGATCGAGATGGGGTATCGCATGGCGATGCTGCCGGGCTCGAACGAGCAGGAAGAGTGGCGATCGGTGGCGGCCGCGTCCGGCTCGGCCCCTGAACTGGCAGACCCTGAGGCCAGGTCGCTGAGCGCTGGCGCCGTGGTGCAGCGCCTGCTGCTCGATCCCGACAACGCGTCGTCGATCAGGTCGTGCCTGACGTCGGCGCGGGCGAACGGGCGGGCCATTCGCACGGCGCTGACGCAGGACATGTGGGAAGCGCTCAACGATGGCTGGCGCTCGCTGGGCCAGATGGATGCCGATACCGCGCTCAAGAACCTTCCGTCCCTGCTGGAGTGGACGAAGAGCCGGACGGCCGCGTTCCGCGGCGCGTCGGAAATCTCGCTGTTGCGCAATGACGGCTATTACTTCCTGCGCATGGGCGGGCTCATTGAGCGGGCGGACATGACGCTCCGGCTGCTCGACGTGAAATACTATGTGCTGCTGCCGGAGACCGATGTGGTCGGCGGCGGACGCGACTATCACCAATGGACCAGCGTCCTGCGGGCGACGTCCGCCCTTCGCGCCTATCACCACGTCTACAAGGGCGACTACACCCCCTCGGGCATCGCCGACTTCCTGATTCTCAACACCGCTTTCCCCCGGTCGGTCGCGTATTGCTACCGCTCCATCAGCCGCTTCCTGGATGACCTTGCCGAACTCTATGGCGAGCAGGGCTCGCCGCAGGCGGTGGCGAGCCAGATGGTGGAACAGCTGGACAGGACCGGGATCGAAGAGCTGTTCCAGCACGGTCTGCACGAGTTCGTGTCGAAGGCGATCACCACGACGCGGCGGCTGTCCTTCGAAATCAGCAAGGCGTATCACTTCTGACCATGCGGCTCTCGATCAGACACGCGACGACCTATGCCTATGACCCGCCCGCGGAGCGCTGCGCACTGCGCCTGCGGCTTTATCCGCCAAGCTTTGACAGCCAGCTTGTGATCTCGTGGAAGGTCAGCGTCAACGGACAGCTGGTGCCCGCCTTGCTGTCGACAGCGACGGGCGATCGCGAAGCGATCTGGACGGCGGCGGCAGGCGGCGCGGAAGTCGCCATCGTCGCCGAGGGCGAGATCGAAACGCAGGATGCGGCCGGCGTGGTGAAGGGCCTCAAGGAGACGGTGCGGCCGCAGGTCTATCTGCGCCCGACGCCGCTGACCGAGACTGACAAACGGATCGAGGATCTGGCGGCGAGCATCACAGGCGCCAGGGCGCTGGACCGGATGCACGGGCTGTTCAACGCGGTCGCCGAGGCCGTGGCCTACAAGCCGGGCGCGACGTCATCATCGACCACAGCGGCGCAGGCGTTGAAAGCAGGGCATGGCGTCTGCCAGGACCATGCGCATGTCTTCATTGCTGCAGCCCGCGTCCTGAAATACCCGGCGCGCTATGTCGTGGGCTACCTCCTCGCCTCGGACACGAAACTGACGGAGACGCACGCGTGGGCAGAGGCCTTTGCGCCGGATATCGGCTGGATCGGGTTTGATCCCTCGAACCGGCTGTGCCCGACAGATCGCTATGTCCGGCTCGGGTGTGGCCTCGACGCTGCAGATGCAGCCCCGATCCGCGGCAATGTATCGGGCGGACCCAAGGAGCGACTTAGCGCCTCGGTCGACATTGCCCAGACACCGGGCCAGTCTCAGACCCAGAAGCAGGACGGGCAGACCCAGCAATAGCCGGGTCGGATGCTCGCCGGAACTCGCCGGAGATCGGGAGGCACATGACTTACTGCGTTGGCCTCAAGCTCAAGGCTGGCCTCGTGCTGCTGTCGGACACGCGCACCAATGCCGGCGTCGACAACATCGCGCGCTTCCGCAAGATGTTCGTGTTCGAGGAGCCGGGCGAGCGCGTCGTGACGCTCATGTGCGCGGGTAATCTCGGCATCACGCAGGGCGTGGTGACCCACATCACCGCCGCAGTGAAGCGCGCCAAGAGCGACCCGGAAATCGAAAGCGTCATGACCTGCGACACGCTCTATCGCGCAGCCCAGCTGGTCGGTGAAGCGATGCGCGAAATCCAGAAGCGCGACCGCGCCGAGATCGAGGCGCAGGGCGCAGCGGCGAACGCCACCATCATCATGGCTGGCCAGCGCAGGGGCGGAGAGCTCCGCCTGTTCCTGATTTACACGGCAGGAAATTTCATCGAGGCAGGGGAGGACACCCCCTATCTCCAGATCGGCGAGCACAAGTATGGCAAGCCGATCCTCGACCGCGTGATCCGGCCGGACAC
>JBMOGP010000555.1:0-2382 GCA_049318285.1 Hyphomonadaceae bacterium | reverse complement strand
GCCTACATGCGCCATGTGCAGGACAATGCCGAAGAGCATGTGCGGCGGGTGATCGATACGCTCGATGCTGGCAGCTTCGAGGCGCCGATGGACAATGGCGCCGTGATCCGTGTTTCGGTTCGGCCGGACAGGGAGAGGCGATGCGTGACGATCGACTTCTCTGGAACAAGCACTCAGGACGCAGGCAACTTCAACGCACCACTGTCGATCACGCGAGCCGCTGTGCTCTATGTTTTCCGGACACTGGTGGACGATGCAATCCCACTGAACGAGGGATGCCTGAAGCCGGTCGGTATCATCACCCCGGAGGGTTGCCTGCTGAATCCGCGGAAGGGCGCAGCTGTGGTGGCAGGAAACGTCGAGACGAGCATGGTGGTGGTGGATGCGCTGTATGGCGCGATGGGGCGGCTGGCCGCTTCGCAGGGGACGATGAACAATTTCACCTTCGGCAATGACCGTTACCAATACTACGAGACAATTTGTGGCGGGTCAGGCGCCGGGGCCGGGTTCAACGGCGCAAGCGTGGTGCAGACGCACATGACAAATTCGCGGCTGACGGATCCAGAGATACTCGAAAGCCGCTATCCCATATTGATCGAGCAGTTTGGCGTGCGGCGGAGGTCTGGCGGCGATGGCGCGTGGCGCGGCGGAGATGGGGCTGTGCGCGTCGTGCGGTTCCGCCAGGCGATGACGGCGGCGATGCTATCGAACCGGCGAGCGACGGCGCCCTTCGGCGTTGCGGGCGGCGGGGATGGCAAGCCGGGGGTCAATTCCGTGCGGCGCGCTAGTGGAGATGTGGAGATGCTGCCGGCAACTGCAAAGGTCGAGATGGCCGCAGGCGATGCCTTCATCATCGAGACGCCGGGCGGCGGCGGCTTTGGGGCCAAGCCATGACGATACTGACACGCGCGTTGGCGGAGACGTTCGCGGGGTTGGCCTTGAGCCACATCGGTCGCGAATTTCCCTACAAGATGGATCATGTGCTGACGGGGCCGAAGGATACGGCGCTGCCGCGATCGGTGCATCCGATCTTCTTTGGGTCGTTCGACTGGCACAGCTGCGTGCATGGATTCTGGCTGATGGCGCGCCTGGTGCGGCGGCATCCGGAGATTACGGCGACGGCGCAAGTGAAGGCGCTGTTTGCGGAGCGGATCACCGAGGCGAATGTCACCGGCGAGTTGGCGTATCTGGCGCGGCCTTTGGCGCGTGGTTTCGAGCGACCCTATGGCTGGGGCTGGTTGCTGGCGCTGCAGGCAGAACTGGAATTGCATGAGGGCGATGCGATTGCTGAAGCTGGGTTGAAACTGCGACCGCTTGCGGAGGCGTTTGCGCAGAGGTTTCGGGATTACCTGCCGCTGTCGGATTATCCCGTGCGCACAGGCGTGCACTCATCGACGGCGTTTGCGATCCGCGTGGCGGCGGACTGGGCGGAGGCGTTCGATCCAGATCTGTTCGACCTGATGCGCGCGAAGTGTATCGCCTGGTATGGCGGGGATCGCGACTGTCAGGCGTGGGAGCCTTCGCAGGATGATTTCCTGTCGCCTGCGCTTATGGAGGTCGAGTGCATGCGGCGCGTGCTGGAGCCGCGCGAGTTTCGCGAGTGGCTTGGGCGTTTCCTGCCGCGTCTGGCGCAGGGATATCCGGCCTGTCTGTTTGCGCCAGCAAAGGTGAGCGACCGGACCGACGGCAAGATCGCGCATCTCGATGGCCTGAACTTTTCCCGGGCGTGGTGCTGGCGATCGTTGGCGGCGCTGCTGGGAGATCACCCGGTGGCGCAGCGCGGACGCGATGCGGCGGAGCGCCATATCGATGCGAGCCTGCCGCATGTAAGCGTCGACTATATGGGCGAGCACTGGCTGGCCACATTTGCGCTGCTGGCGCTCGATTTCTGATGCGCAGCTGGCGGTGAAGCAGACATCGCTCGTCCTGCTTCGCGCCTCTGGATCCTGCCGAGGCAACGGACACAGGGCAACGGGCTCGCGAGGATGCAAGTCCGGAGGCGGTGGCCGATGCAACGCTGGTTTCCCCCACAAGGACACGGAAAATCGGCATCGAAGCGATCTATCGCCGGTCGAACACCTCGAAACCGGAGCCGGGGCAAAAGATCTTTCCCTATCTCTTGCGAAAAGTCCCGGTGACACAGCCCAATCAGGTGTGGGCAATGGACATGACCGACGTGCCGATGGCGCGAGGCTTCATCTATCTGGCGGCGGTGGTCGATTGGATCAGCCGCAAGGTGGCGGCGCTCTGAGCGGAGGCCGTGACGGAGTGTTTGAAAGCTGAACTGCCGCCACGGCGCCAATCGAGACAATTCCGGATCGCATGGTCAGGGCCACGCCACGCTTCCACCAGAACGCAAAGACCCGACCCCGTTTCAGATCG
>JBMOGP010000554.1:0-2386 GCA_049318285.1 Hyphomonadaceae bacterium | reverse complement strand
GTCAGCCATGACGGGTTCCTGTTTCGCGCGCCGGTCTAGCAGGCCTGAAACCCGTGTAAAGGCGGCAATCTGGCTAGAAGCCCCGGAGCGTTAGGACAGCAATTTCAGGGGGTTGGCCGAACCGGACCGGCAAGATCGATGTGCCGACCCCGCCCGCGACATAGAGCCAGCCGTCCCGATCCTCGTAGAGGCCACAAGGCCAGCGTTCCGAGCCCGGGGAGCCATGAACCAGACGCCCCACGATCGGCAGGTTCACCTGCCCACAGTGGGAATGCCCCGCCAACGTCAGCGCGACCCTGGCGGGGGCGGCGGCGAACGGGTCGGGCCAGTGGGAGAGGACGATTACCGGCTCGTTGTCGGGAACCCCGGAAAGCGTGCTGATGTAGGACGGCTGCGCCCGGCGTGACTCATAATCGGCGAGGCCGCCGATCCAGAACGCCCCGCCCTCGCGTGGGATGCGGGCGCGGCTGTTCTCCATCACCTGCACGCCCGCGGAGACGAGGCCGGATTCCACCGCCGCCCCATCGTACCACCAGTCGTGATTGCCAAGCACGGACCAGACCCCAAGCGGCGGCTCGAGCTTCCCGAAGGCTGCGAGACCTCTGCCGATGTCGCGGCGCTCGTCCGCGCTGCGATCGGAAGCGTCTTCATGCCCGGCTACGAAGTCACCCAGCAGCACAACGATGTCCGGGCGTTCCGCGTTCATGCGTGCAATTATCGACTCGAGGCGCGCGACGCCGACATGCGGGCCATCCGTATGCGTGTCAGAAATCACACCGATGCGCAGAGGCGGACCGCTCCACCCGCGGCTTGTCACCTCGACACGGCGAACCTCCAGCATCGCGGGCTCCCACAGGAAGGCACGGATGCCGAGCGCCCAGACGAGCGTGATGACGGCGATGGCGCTCCACAGCATCCAGCCTGGACCGCGCCCAGCCTTGAGCCCGCGCCACAGGCCGAGGCCCAACAGAGCGGGCCACGCGATTGCGCCAAACCAGGCGAGCCAGACGGCAATATCGGTCATGTGGCGCGGCGAACTCTACTCGGACAGCGACACGCTGGCGCTGACGACGCTGAACTTCGACCGGTGCCCCGGCGCGCCGGGGTTGGCTCCGGACATTTGCACCAGCATCCGCCGGCCATTGCTGCGGCCTGTGAGCGTCTGCCTGAACCCGTCGGCCGGACCCACCAGCGCCTCGAAGCCGCGCAGCACGAGCGCAAGCGTCGTATCCGCGACTGTCGGCCCGCTTGCCGGGCCGTAGACTGTCACAACGCACTGCCCGGCTTTCTCGCGCACCGTGACAACACCACGCGCATCGGCGACATCCCACACGGTTTCGTCCGGAGCGGCGCCCGCCTGACGCCGGGTTTCGACGTCCTGCGTCGGTTGAACCTTGCCGTCTTGCGCCAATGCAAGCGCACTGACGCCAGCGCCGCTGACAGCCGGCAGGCACACGCTGACAACCGCCTGCTTGAACGCTTCTCCGGCTGCCGCTGGCGAGAGGTCGGCGGAAACAGCTGAACGCTGGGCTTGAGCGGGCAGGATGGTGAGGGTAGCTGCAAACAGAAGGCTGGCCGTCGTCTTCATGAATCGCTCCCGATGCGGCGAGACTAGCCACATCGCCACGTGCGTGCCAGCCGCGGCGAGCATCTCACTGGCTGCGCCTTGCTAAGGGATCTGTCACGACGTGCAGCTCACTGCTTCCGCGTGCATCACAGTCGCTCCGAAGGCGCGCCAGCCGGTGACACTGCTGTTCAGGCGCGAAGTCTTCACGACACCGACGGATTTGCCCTCCGGCAAGCGATCAGCCGTGCAGAAGGCATCGCGGACTTCACCCCGCGGCGCGGTGATGATCTTCATGGATGACGTCGATGTCGTTCGGTGGCGGAGGCGGCGGGGTGCTGCAGGCGCCGAGCACCAGAAATGAAAGCATGAGGCGCTTCATGCGAGCGCCTCCAACCGGTTCAGTGTGAAACCCAGGCGAGTTCAACGCAGGGGCAAACGACAGCGGATCAAACGCAAACAGGCGCGGATCACTCCGCGCCTGCCTAGAATTTGTCGTTGATCGATCCGATCAGGCCGCTTCGGCGGCCATCTTCTGCGCCTTGGCGATCACGTCATCGATCTTGCCGCACATCAGGAAGGCCTGTTCCGGAATGTCGTCGTGCTTGCCGTCGAGGATTTCCTTGAAGCCCTTAACGGTGTCTTCCACCGCAACGAACTGGCCAGGCAGGTTGGTGAAGGCTTCGGCAACGTGGAAGGGCTGGGAGAGGAAACGTTCGATCTTGCGCGCGCGCGAGACGACGAGTTTGTCCTCTTCCGACAGTTCATCCATGCCGAGAATGGCGATGATGTCCTGCAGCGACTTGTACTTCTGCAGGATCT
>JBMOGP010000553.1:0-2387 GCA_049318285.1 Hyphomonadaceae bacterium | reverse complement strand
CGCCACTACCAGACAGGCGAGCCGATGCCGAAGGAACTGATCGACAAGATCAACAAGGCGGCGACGTTCAACCAGGGGTTCCAGACGGTGGAGTTTCTGGGCTCGGCGATCATGGACATGCGGTATCACACGGTCGATCCGGCCAATCTTGATCCGCGCACGTTCGAGAAGGAAGAGCTCGCCAAGCTCGGCATGCCGAAAGAGATTCCGATGCGGCATCGCTCGCCGCAATTCGGGCATGTCTTTTCGAGTGAGGGATACGCGGCCGGGTACTACGGCTATCTCTGGGCCGAGGTGTTGACGGCTGATGCGGCGGAAGCGTTCGTGGAGGCGCCGGGCGGGCTCTATGACATGGAGCTGGCGCAGAAGATGGTCGCCAACCTTTTCACGGTGCGCAATGCGGTTGACCCGGGCGAGGCCTATCGTGCTTTCCGCGGCCGGGATGCGACGCCGGATGCGCTGCTGCGGGATCGGGGTTTTCCGGTTCCCACAGCGCCAGGCGGGCAGTAGTAGCGGCTAGCTTCGCCGCAGCTTCCGCCGCTTGGGCGGGCCATGGAACCAGTCGATGACGTAGTCGAACGCGTCTTCGTCATCGACGCCCTCCTCTGTGCGCGTCTTGTTGCGGCAGGAGTAGTTCTCGCGGTGGATGGTCTCGCGGTCACCGCTGATGAGGTGGTGCCAGTCGTAGAGATCCTTGCCCTCGTGGACGAGGCGGTAGGCGCAGGTCTGTGGCAGCCAGTCGACGGTGGCGACAACTTCGGGCGTGAGCTTCACGCAGACCGGCACGAACTGCTTGCGGTTGGGATAGTCCTTGCACTGGCAGGTCTTGTTGTCGAACAGCTTGCAGTGAAGCTTCGTGATGTAGAGGTCGCCTGTGGCCTCGTCCTCAAGCTTCACCAGGCAGCACTTGCCACAGCCGTCGCAGAGCGATTCCCACTCCGGATCCGACATGTCGTGCAGTTTCTTGGTTTTCCAGAACGGCTCTGCGGTCATCGCGGGATCATAGGAGGTTTTCGTGTGGAGAGCACGTGCGGGGTTTTGCAGCGGCGCGCAAGAGCGTTCTCGCCAGAAGGCTCCAGCGCGGCGACGGGCACTGGGCAGGAGGCAGTCGGGGGACTCTGGGCAGACCGCGGGCGGTCGTGAGTCCGCGCTCGCGCTTCGACGGACCGCCGCTTTGCGGCCCGCTCAACTTAAGTGCCACTTGAGAGCCTGAAGCAACCACCGGCTCATGTTGAGTCGTCGCGCGCGGCGCAGCGTCGGTCGAAGGATGGATAGCGCGATGAACCGGCGATTCATGTCGAAGGACGTGCGTCGGCATAAGCCGCCGTCGGTGTCGCGTGGCGTGAGCTGGAACCTTGTGTCGTCGAGCTGGAGGGGCTGGCCCGTGAGAAGTTGCACACGCCTTGAGCACTCAGTTGATCACGATGCCAATCGCTTTCACGCAGGCCCTCCCCTCTGTCGCGCCAGTTGGAGTTGAAGCAGCGGGCGGGGTTGAAGCGCGTCGTGTAGTCGACCATAGCGGCGCGTCACGCGACGACTACACACACGGGCGAGGCCGATGAGAAAGTCTTGCCTTGGCCATATGCGTCGGGGGTTTTCGCGACGGTCACGGGCGCGCCTGGACGGCCGCAACTTACCCTGCCGGTTTTGCGTCAGCGTTTCCCCCGAATGTTTGAGAGACGTGCTTGAATGGGTTGGAGCTCTTCGTTCCGCTTCCCCCAAACTCGGACAACGGATTTCCGCCAAATCCGAAGGTCCCGGATCAGGTTCAGCGATCACTTGGTCCCGAACATGCGGTCGCCGGCGTCTCCTAGGCCGGGCACAATGTAGCCCTTCTCGTTCAGGTGGCTGTCGATCGCGGCGGTGAAAATCGGGATATCAGGGTGAGCGGCTGTGAACTTCGCGATACCTTCCGGGGCAGCGAGCAGGCAGAGGAAGCGGATGCGGTTGGCGCCGCGCTGTTTCAGGCGCTGCATCGCGGCAATGGCGGAATTGCCGGTGGCCAGCATCGGATCCACGGCGATAACGAGGCGGTTCTCGAGTTCGCCCGGTGCCTTGAAATAGTATTCGACGGGTTCGAGCGTATCGTGGTCACGGTACATGCCGATATGGGCGACGCGAGCAGCGGGGACGAGATCGAGCATGCCGTCGAGCAGGCCGTTTCCGGCGCGCAGGATCGAGGCGAAGACAAGCTTCTTGCCCTTGATGATGGGTGCGGTCATCGGACCCATTGGGGTTTCGATGTCGGTTGTTTCGAGTTCGATGTCGCGGGTGACTTCGTAGCAAAGCAGATGTGCAATCTCGCGCAGTAGCGTGCGGAAGCCAGCGGTGGATGTGGTGCGGTCGCGCATGAGCGTGAGCTTGTGCTGGACAAGCGGGTGATCGAT
>JBMOGP010000552.1:0-2388 GCA_049318285.1 Hyphomonadaceae bacterium | reverse complement strand
GACGCCCAAGGTCGCACCCACGCCAAGGGCCTGTCCGACGCCCTGTCCAAGGGTTGGCAATAAATTATCGAAGAATCCGGTCGGATTTTGATCTTTGCCCTTAGTGCCCTTGCCCTCCCAGTTTTTTGAGCCCACCTGCGGAGTCGTTGCGTTCACACCGACGCCGAGTTTTAGACCTGTGTCCTTGCCATCTTTGGTGACTGGTATCTGCCCCGAGACGCTAAATGTCATTTCGAATCCCCTTTCTTGTCTGATGCTTACCCGTAAACGAGTTCGTCCGCCAAGGCGCGACCGACATAACCCGCCATATCATTGTCCTCGTCATCCTCGCTTTTCAACATTTCAGTGAGGTTTTCGCGGAGGATGTACCACATGACAATTTGTTCCCGCT
The DNA here is from genome assembly GCA_049318285.1 of Hyphomonadaceae bacterium. Classification (GTDB taxonomy): domain Bacteria; phylum Pseudomonadota; class Alphaproteobacteria; order Caulobacterales; family Hyphomonadaceae; genus UBA7672. Next base: position 1,997 of record JBMOGP010000552.1, on the reverse strand, counting down.
CCGAAAGTGCCTCCAGATCCATGATGATGACCTCTCGAAAAAATAATCTGCCGTACAAGGCGAACGGATGGCTCAGGTCTTCTGCTTGGCCCGATCGGAGTCGTAGCTGGTGACAAAACGGGAGAACCATCCACCCCACAGATCGGCGTACAAACCCTCTCCTGTCGGATCCGTCTTGTGGACGAACCCATTGACCCATTGCAAACCCGTGGCATCAATGCTGCCGTCGGTCTTGACCACGTACTGCCAATTGACGTCGGAAAACAGATAATTGTCCTCCCCGTTGTTGACGGTCAGGCCGTAGTTGTAGCCGGCGTCGCCGCCGCTGACGGCGCGGAAGATGGGCAAGGTCGTGGTCTGATCGGCGGCCGTGGCCTGGCGCACGCCGCCGCCGCTGAGTTGGTCGCCCGCCTGGTCCAGCCAAAGGTTGTCGAACTCCACCACGTGGGCGACCTGTTTGCTTCGGCCGTTGGTCACCTGCACATCAACGTTTTCGGTGACGGCCACATTGCCGACGATCTTGACGTCGAAGAACGTGCGCACGCCGTTGCGGTTGATGAAAGCGATGTCGTTGTGGAAGTCGAACTTCTGGTCGGTGATGCTGCCGTTGCTGGTGATGGCATGCGCAGCGGCCACGAAGGTATTGACCTGCGCATCCGCGTTCTGCCCGGCCTTGAGCTGATCGTAGACACTCTGGGCCAACTGGCGCAGGTTGTCCTCCATATGCGTGGTGTAGCCCGAGGAGGCGTCTGCCTGCCCCATGTGCGGGTCACCCCAGGCGTAGTTGATCTCCTGCTTGCCGAAGGCGATGTCGGTCACGGATGCGTGGTGGTTGCGCACGAGCACGGCGGTGTCGCCGTCTTCGATGACGCCGTCCTTGTCGACGTCGACGATGACCAAGCCCACACCCGGGCCGGCCGACATGTAGGTGGTCACCGGCTGCGAAGGGCCAGCGGACGCATTCGGTGTGTTCGTTGACATCGTGAGCTCTCCTTGGTCTGGAATTGAGGGGAAGTTGACGGTACTCAGCATATCGGCACGGTCTTTACGCAAGCTTTGCCGGGGTTTACCGCCTGGGTCAGCCGGCAGGAAGCCGGCACTGCCCTGCGTCTGTGAGTGACACTTCCTGCGGCGGCGGCCGCCCGAGCTCGACCCGCAGTTCGATGCGGCGGCTCGCGTCATGCGTGTCGCGCTGTTCGTTGTAGGACAGCCCCGCCACGGTGAACAGCCGCCGCACCTGTTGGCGCTGCGCCGGGGTCAAGGGCGTCAGCGTGCCCACGTCGGCCTCCAACAGCACGCACAGCACGCGCTGGGCGCGCTGCAGGCTCAGGTTCAGGTTGTACAGGTAGTCGCCGCGCGGGTCGGCGTAACCCTCCACCAGCACGCGTCCTAGCCATTCCCGCCCAGGGGGCCGTTGGGCCAAGGCCAGCAGGCGCGGCACGAAGGCGCGCAAGCGCGCCGCAGTCTCGGCGTCGATCTGGTGGCTGGCGGTGGCGAAGCGCGCGCCGTCACCGAAATCGACCACCATCCGGTTCGGGTCGAAGCGCACGCCGGGCACGGCGTCGGCTGCCGCGGCGAGCTCGCGGGCGATCTGCGCGCTCACCTGCGCAGGCACGCCACCGCCCGGCTGCGCCTGATTCTGCGTGCTGTTCCGCGCTTGAAGCTGTGCTTGCGCCTGCGCTGCGGGTGGCGGCGCAGCCCCTGGCGCTGCGTTGCGCGCCGTCAACATCAGCGCGGCCATCAGCACGAGGAAGAGCACCATCAGTGCCGTCATCATGTCGGCCAGGGAGATCCAGAACGCGCGGTCGTCGCCTTCGGCGGTACCCGGCCGGCGCCGATAGGGGCCTGCCGTCACGCGCCGAAGCTCCCGTTCGGTGGCGCCGGCGCATAGCCGGGGATGAAGTCCGCGAAGCGCTCGGCCTCGTCACCCGGTTCGGCCCACGGTTGGCGCGCGTTCCAGCCGGGTAGCGGGGGCAGCTGCACCACCTCGGGCCCGG
>JBMOGP010000551.1:0-2388 GCA_049318285.1 Hyphomonadaceae bacterium | reverse complement strand
TTTTCGCGCCGGCAGGATACGCCTCGAGAGCCGAGATGGCGGCCATGAGTTCCATGCGGTTGTTGGTCGTGCTCGGCTCGCCGCCATGCAGTTCCGTCTCGATGCCGTCAACGCGCATCAGGGCCCCCCAGCCGCCAGGTCCCGGGTTCCCCGAGCACGCGCCATCCGTCCAGATTTCGATTGTTTCAGCCATGCCGTCAGGTCGGGGCGTTCGCTTGCCGCGTCAAGACTCGTGCTAGACATCACGCATGGGCCATAGCGTTCAGCTCATCATCGGAGCGGGTCCCGCCACTGCCCGCTTCCTGCGCGAATGGCCGATTGCGCGCCTGGTGGAGCTGCGCGGCGGGTGGCAGGCAATTCCTGTGGACGAAGCACTGTATGCGGCCATCGAGGCCCGGCATCCGGGCGCCGTTCGGCCGTCAGGTCTCCACATGTCGGCGCTCGGCCTGCCTGCGGCCGTTGCGGCGGTGACCGCTGGCGGCGGCGGGCTTGCCTATGTCGAGACCGCGTATTTCGGCGGCGTGGGGGTCCAATCGGCCATGGCGTTCGTCGACGGGCAGGAGGTTGTCGCGCCGCAGTCGGCAAGTGGCGCCGGACCGATAAATCAGGCGCTGCGCCGGATCGGCGTTGTTCGGACCCCGGCCGAGGATGAGTTCGACACGATTGGTCTGGGCGAGCGGCGGTCGATGACAGACTATGCGCCGGAGGGCCCGGTCCGGCTTCGCCGGCATGCGGCGGTGGCTGAGACGGCGAGAAAGCCGGTGGACGAAGTCGGCTATGTACCGCTCTGGAAGATCGGACTGTTCATCCTCGCCTTCATCGGCGTTGGCGTGTTCCTCGCAATTGCCAGCCAGCCTTAGGGGCTCAGGCCCCATAGTCCTCCGGCGACTTCGCTTGCCGGTGGAAGCCAAGGCGCTCGGCGTAGTCGAGAGGGTTGTGGGGCTTCACGAGTGCGTCTTTCGGGGTCGCGGCCAGATCGACGAGGCGGGTGAGGAAAAAGCGCATCGCGGCGCCGCGGGCGAGGACCGGGATGGCGGCGCGCTCCCGGGGTTCGAGGCGGCGGACGGTTTCGTAGCTGGAGATGAGCGCCCGGCCCTTGGTAAGGTTGAATTCGCCGCGCCGCTCGAAGCACCAAGCATTGAGACAGACGGCGATGTCATAGGCGAGGAAATCGGAGCAGGCGAAGTAGAAATCGATCACGCCTGACAGCTTCCCGTCGAGGAAGAAGGTGTTGTCGGGAAACAGGTCGGCGTGGATGGCGCCGCCGGGCAGCGTCTTTGGCCAGTTGGATTTCAGGAAGGCCATGTCGCCCTCGATCTGGGACGAAAGACCCGGCGCGAGCGCGTCGGCTTCGGCGCCCCGGCCTTCCCACAGAATTGGCCATGCGCCGATCGACAGGTCATTCGGCCGGCGGAGCCGAAAGTCGGCGAGCGCCACGTGGAAGCGGCCGAGCGCCTGGCCAAGGGCGCGGCACTGGTCGGCGTCCGGGCGGCGTGGGCTCATGCCCTGCAGGAAGGTGCAGATGACTGCGGGTTTGCCGTGCACGGTGCGGAGCGGGTTTCCGTCTCTCGCAGGCACGGGCAGAGGGGCCGGAAAGCCTTTCGCGGAAAGATGGCCCATCATTCCCATGAAGAAGGGCAGGTCCTCGCGTCTCGCGCGCTTCTCGAACACGGTCAGGATGAAGCGGCCTTTGGGTGTTTCAAGAAGGAAGTTGGAATTCTCGACGCCTTCCGCAATCCCCTTGAACGCCAGAGGCGGCCCGAGATCGTACGCCTCGAGCAGGGCGGACAGCGTGATGTCGTCGATGTCAGTGTAGACGGCCATGAGCGCTGGTTAGGCGGCTCGTGCGCCACGCGCAAGCGTGTGTGGGTTTAGCCGGGCTTAGGTGTTCGCAGCGGATCGAACTTCGCCCGGGCACGCTCCAGCCGCGCTGTCAGATCGGCCAGAACGTCCGGGTGGCGGGAGGAGACGTCATAGGATTCACCCGGGTCATTCGCCATGTCGACAAGCACGGGCCAGTCCGTGCGGCCGGGCAGATCGAGCTGCGCGTCGAGTGAGCGGTAATGCGAGCGGACCACATATTTGTAGCGCTGGGTGCGGATGGCGGCGATGTCCTCGTTGAGGAAGAGGAGCAGCTCGTCATGCGGCGAGGCGGCCCCGCGCGTTGTGAGCAGGCTGCTGATGTTGCCGCCGTCGAGTTCCGCTGAGACCGCTGGCGCGCCGCACCAGGCGGCGAGGGTCGGGAGCAGGTCGGTGTTCATCGCCATGGCATCGTTCACAATGCCCGCTGGAATGCGGCCCGGCTGCCGGGCGATGAAGGGGACGCGATAGCCGCCCTCCCATCCTGCGCCGCCCTTGCGGTCGCGGAGGCCACCGGCGGAGCCTTCC
>JBMOGP010000550.1:0-2389 GCA_049318285.1 Hyphomonadaceae bacterium | reverse complement strand
CAGACGGGCTGGCGAGCGCCTTCGACACGCCGCCGGGAATGTCGATGACGTAGTGTGGCTGAGCCAGGCCGGAGATGCGGTCCCGTAACTCGCGAACCAGAGCTTGCCCTTGCTCGACGCCGAGCCTGAAGTGCGAGGTGCCCTGCGCCAGATCCGGGTGATGCAGATAATATGGACGCACGCGCGACTCGACGAGCGCGCCCATGAGCTCGCTCAGTGTATCGATGTCAGCGTTGACGCCCTTCAGAAGCACAGACTGCCCGAGCAGCTGGATGCCCCCGTCCGCAAGGCGACCGAGCGCGGCGCGCGCTTCAGACGTCAGTTCACGCGCGTGGTTGCAGTGGACCGCGACAAAAACTGCCTTCGACTTGCTGCGGATTGCGGCGACAAACGCTTCGGACACACGCTCGGGGTCGGCGACCGGCATTCGCGTATGCCAGCGGACCACCTTCACATGCGAAATCGCCTCCAGCGCGCGCGTGAGCGCTTCGGCGCGACGGGCCGAGAGCATGAAAGGGTCTCCGCCGGTAAGGATGACTTCCCGGATTTCAGGATTGGCGCGGATGTAGCCAAGCGCCGCTTCCGCCTCCGCTGGCGAAAGATTGCCGTCCTTGTCCGGCCCGACCATCTCGCGCCGGAAGCAGAAGCGGCAATAGACAGGACAGACAGAAACGATCTTCACCAGGACGCGATCGGGATAGCGGTGAACGATCCCTTCGACCGGCTCATGGGCCTTGTCGCCGATCGGATCGGGAAGCTCTTCCGGGAGAATGTCGAGTTCGGCAGGCGTGGGCACGAATTGAAGCGCGATCGGATCGGCAGGATCGTCGCGATCGATCAGCGATGCCATGGCAGGGGTGATGGCTGTGGCGTAGGCCCCCATCACCTGCGCCAGCTCGCGGGCGTCGCGCGCGAGACCGGCGACAACGAGTTCGTCGGCGGTTCTCAGGGTGCGCGCGGGCGTTATGTCGAGCAAGAGGGTCACGGTGTGCCGGCGTCTAGCGCCGACCGCGGGTCAAGTCCATCAGCCCGCCCAGATCCTCGATCGCGCGGACGGCGCGGTCATCGACGCCCTCGCGCCGAAGCATGTCCGCGAACAGGCGGCTCGCGTCAGGGGCGCTGGAGCATTCAGAGACAGCGTCGGTGATCTCCGGCCAGGCATCATCGGCGAAATCCACCACGAGCTGGAGGGCGCCGATCGCCGTCAGGACAAGCAACGAGGTGGGAGCGATCTGCTCAAGGCCGCCTTCGGGGCCCAACATCCGCGGCGCCTGTTCGCGCAGGTCATTGATCTCCTTGCGGTGGTCGTAGACAAATTCACTCAGGATCCGCTCGGTCTGCCAGTCGAACCACTCGGCCGTGCAAGGCTCGGGCGTCGTAGCGCACGCTGACATCACGGGGAACATCAGGACGACTGCAGCAAGCGATCGGAACATGGCGCACCTCTTCGGCGGCATTGGAGACCGTTAGACTGGCGGCGTCCAGAGGACGTCTGCGATACGGCGGGCGCCCGTCGCGAGCATGACAAGGCGGTCAAAGCCCATCGCAACGCCGCTGGCCGGGGGCATGTGGGCGAGCGCATCCAGGAAATCCTCATCGAGCGGATAGCGCTCGCCATAGGTGGCCTGTTTCACAGCCATCTCCGCCTCGAAGCGACGGCGCTGTTCGGCGGCGTCCGTGAGTTCGCCAAAGCCGTTGGCGAGTTCGACCCCGCAGGCGTAGAGCTCGAAGCGTTCAGCAAAGCGGAGATCGTGGCCCAAAGGGCGCGCGAGGGCGGCTTCTTCGGTGGGGTATTCGCACAGCAGCGTCAGGCGTCCCTGCCCCAGCTTCGGTTCGAGGTGCTGGACCAGAATGCGGCTGAAGAGGTCGGACCATGAGTCGTCGGCTGCGACACGTACACCAATGGACAGCGCGGCTTTCGCAAGGGCGTCGCGGTTGCCCAGGGCAGCTTCCAGGTCGATCCCGGCATACATCGCAAAGGCGTCGATCAAAGTGAGGCGCTCAGGCTCGCCTTCGGGATCACACGCGCTGTCGCGCCAGCGAAGTGCACTGGTCTGCGTCTCGCGCACCGCAAGGCGGCACAGCGCAACGCAATCTGCCATCACTGCTGCGTACGGCTCGCCGGCGCGATACCATTCCAGCATGGTAAACTCGCCTGCGTGCAGCGGCCCGGTCTCGCCCTTGCGGTAGACGCGGGCGTAGTCGAAAATCTTCCTTTCGCCAGCCGCCAGCAGTTTCTTGCAGGACAATTCCGGCGAGGTGTGGAGGTAGAGCGGCCGAGGACCCGCCTCGCCCGACTGCTCCGTTGCGAAGGCGTGCAGGTGTGCCTCATTGCCGGGCGAGACCTGGAGCGCGCCGCACTCGACCTCGGTAAAGCCTTCGCCCCGGA
>JBMOGP010000549.1:0-2394 GCA_049318285.1 Hyphomonadaceae bacterium | reverse complement strand
GAGAGTTCAAGCCGGGCGTGCTCGAGGCCGTGCGCGCGGGCATGTTCGCGGTGACATCAGAAGGCGGCGGCACAGCCGTGCGTTCGGGCGAACTCGACCCTGAAGGGAAGCTGCCAGCACCCTATACAAACGCGCGGATGGCCGGGAAGTCGGGATCGGCGCAGGTGCGCGTCATCACCGCGGCCGAGCGTGACTCGCGCGGACGCGCCATCGCGAACGAAAAGCTGCCCTGGAAGCTGCGCGACCATGCGCTGTTCGTCGCTTTCGCGCCCGCGGAGAAGCCACGCTATGCGGTCTCGGTCATCGTCGAGCATGGCGGCTCGGGCTCCAGCGTGGCTGCGCCGATCGCACGCGACCTGCTTGCTGAAGCGTTGAGGATCGACCCAGGTGCGAGGAAGGCGTTCGTCCCGCGCCCGCGTGATGTCGCCGCCGCTGAAAGCGGGAAGCGCCCGACATGATGATCCGCAGGGACACGCTGCTCTACAAGGTCACGCAGCTGCACTGGTTCCTGCTGCTGACCATCATCGCGATGGCGATGTTCGGCTCGCTGATCCTGTTCTCGGCCGGCTCCAGTGCGCACGATCTCGAAACCGGCCTGCTGAAGATCGATGCGCGCTATGCGATGGACCATATCTTCCGCTTCACCGTCATGCTGGGCGTCGCATTGTTCGTTGCCCTGCTGCCGCTGAGGTTGTGGGCGTCGCTGGCCTACCCGGGCTATGCGCTTGGCATCGTTCTGCTGTTCGGCGTCGACGTTGCTGGCAATATCGTCAATGGATCGCAACGCTGGCTGACGATCGGGCCGCTGACGCTTCAGCCGTCGGAGCTGATGAAGATCGCCGTGCCGCTGGCGGTGGCGCGATACTATCATCAGGTATTCGCCTCGGGCCGCGCCCGTCTCTGGACACACCTCGTCGCCCTGATCATGGTGTTGATCCCGGTCGGCTTGGTGCTGAAACAGCCGGACCTTGGAACGGCGCTGATGATCCTTGGCGCCGGCTGCTCGGTCATCTTCTTCGCAGGCATCAGCTTGCGGATCGTCGGCGGGATCCTCGTTTTCCTCATCGCGATGACGCCGGTCGTCTATTTCTTCGGCCTGCATGACTACCAGCGTGAGCGTATTCACACGATGTGGGATCCGGCGGCCGATCCGCTGGGCGCGGGCTACCAGCTCCAGCAGGGCATGATCGCGATCGGCTCTGGCGGGCTTGCCGGCAAGGGTTTCATGGAAGGCGCCCAGAAGGAGCTGGAATACATTCCCGAGCAGCACACCGACTTCATCTTCACCATCGTGGCCGAGGAGTTCGGCTTCGCCGGGTCGATGGTGATGCTGGCGGCGTGGGCGATTGCGATCGTTCAGGGCATGGCGATTGCGGGCAGTTCGCGAAGTTCGTTCGGGGCCCTTGCCGCCTCAGGCTTCGTGTCCACCCTGCTGCTCTACGTGGGAATCAACATCGGCATGGTCATCGGCCTGCTGCCGGTCGTGGGCATACCCTTGCCCCTGATCTCGTATGGAGGCACGGCTATTGTCACGGTCATGGTCGGATTCGGGTTGTTGATGGCTGTGCACCTCAATCGCGCGAACGATATGACCCTTCACGGCCTGCTCTAGGTCCGGCGTCCTGCCGGTCCCCGATCGGCCGCGGTTTCGGGCGGAACAGGGCGGGACATCATGACGATTGCCGGGCGGGTCGACCGCAAGAGTGAAACCTGGTCGTCCCGGTTCGGGTTCGTCATGGCGGCCGTCGGCTCGTCCATCGGCCTCGGCAATCTGTGGCGCTTCACTTATACCACGGGCGAGAATGGCGGCGGCGCCTTCGTCCTCGCCTACCTTCTCTGCCTGGCGCTGATCGCGTTTCCTCTACTCGCTGCCGAGTATGCAGTCGGTCGCCGTTCCGGGCATTCAGCTGTCGAGAGCGTTCAGGCTCTGGCCCGAGCGTCCGGCAGGAGCGAGCTGTGGGGCGGTGTCGCATGGCTCGGCATGCTGTCGGCTTTTTTCATCCTCACATTCTACTGCGTCGTGTCGGCCTGGTTCATGGCCTACATACCCTACGCCGTGTCCGGCGCATTTGCGCTTGATGGCGGATCGATCGCGGCGTCCGCCGCGCGGTTCGAGGATGTGACCGGAAGGGCGAACCTTCCGCTGCTGCTGGTCTACCTTGCCATCTTCATCGGTGCGGCCGTGGTCGTCGTGGGGCGCGGTGTGAAGCGCGGGATCGAGCGTGCGTCGACGATCCTGATGCCGGTGTTCATTCTCGTGCTGCTGATCCTGCTGGGCTTCGGCATCGCCGAGGGTGCATTTGGCGAGGCCCTTGCGTTCCTCACGCGGGTGAGTGTGGAGGATTTCTCCTTCTCCATGCTGCTTGACGCGCTGGCGCAATCCTTCTTTGCCAC
>JBMOGP010000548.1:0-2394 GCA_049318285.1 Hyphomonadaceae bacterium | reverse complement strand
CGGGCGCGCCGCTGCTGATGGGCGTGGCCGGCGCCATCGCCATCTGCGAGATCGCGAAGCTTCTGTCGATGACGCGGTGGGCGGGCTTCCTTCGCTACTGCGGACGGAATTCGATCGTCATCTACCTGACCTTCTTCTTCCCGATGACGGCGCTTGAACGGACGCTGCCGCAACTCTCCATGGTGCTCGACACAGGCTTTGCCTGCCTGATCATCCTTGTCATCTCCACAGTGCTGCCGCTGCTCTTCCACCGCGCCATAAAAAGCACGCCGCTGATTGCCCTTTATGTCAGGCCGAAGATGTTCCGTTTCGGTAGCAGAAAGGAAAAGCTGGCGCCGGCTGCGGCCTGACGCCCAGATTTACGAGATGCCACGATCCTGACGAGCGAACGCTGGTCGCTTCGTTTCGCGCCACGGACGCGACGCGACAGCACCCGTTTTCGGGGTCAGCGATGCTGGACAGCGACCTCGGAAAGATCGTTACAACGCCTGGCGAGAACACCATCGCCGACGTCGGCGAGCCGCTTGGCCTCAACCGCGCGCTTTCGGTCAAGGGCGCGAAATCGCTCGCCACGCACTTCCATGACAACAAGGACGAGATAATCGCCGCCGCTGCAGAAGAGACCGGCATCGGCAAGGACGTGCTCGAAACCATGATCACCAAGCTTCTTGAGGAGGCGAGGACGCAGGCGATGGGTGCAGTCAAGGATCAGGCCGCCCACGTGACCAAAGGCATGTCTGGCAAGTTCTTGGCAAGGTGGTGCATCGGCCACGAAGACAAGCGGCGCGCCCCTTACCCGAACGCCGCCGCATGGGGCGCCATTGGCTCGGACATCAGCGTCGCCTCGAAATTGCGCGCGCCATAGTCGATCGAGAAGGAGCCGACCCGCGACAACAGGTTCACGCCAACGATCATCGCAGGCTCGCAGTTGAGGTCCCATAGGTCGAAAATCGAAGCGTCCGCGGCAACACACCCGGCATCGTCAACGTGGAAGGCTTTCAGGTTGACGCGCGGCATGGCGATGAACTGTCCCACCACCTTGTGCCCTGTGACGCCGTAGACGCGAACATTCTCCACGCGCTGCAGGCGCGGATGATGCTTCTGCAAAGCATCACTGAGCGCCATGTTGGCGATGCAGTTCTGCGCGCCCGTCGCCTTTGGCAGCGACTTTTGTGTGCGGGCAGCACGATCCTCGCCGCCCCAGGCGGCAAGGCTGATGTGCGGTCAGTTCATGAAAGTGCCGCTAGATGCCCGGCAATGCGCCCAGCAGCACCATGGCGATGCCAGCCGACGCCGCTGTCCAGGCGATTGTACGAAGGAAGGGTACGCCGATCGCATAGAGCGGCAGGAAGGCGACGCGTCCCCAGAAATAGAGCTGTACCCCCATGGCGGCGATGTCGCCGTCCTGCGGGACCTGCGCCTCGACCAGAACTGCCGCTACGAACAACGGGAATGTCTCGATGAAATTCTTCCACGCCCGGTCCAGCCGCGCCCCGACCTTGCCGAGCGGTGCGCCAGGCTCGTCGCGTGCGCCCGCAGCCCAAGGCAGGCCACGCGCCAGCACGCTTGGGATCACAGCGGCCAGCAGGTAGACGATGCCGAGCAGCGCGCTCGCCCACAGCATGGTAATTTCGATTGAACCAAGATCCGGCATGCGCGACTCCCCAAGGTTTACCGGGGAGCCTAGACCATGTTCCGCTCTTGTGACACTCGCATGGGCGTGAGTGACGCGTAGCGGCGCATCACCACCCTACTTCGCGCGGGTGATCGACTTGATGCCGAGCGGCGGCAGGCCGGAGCGCTCGGAGATCGCCTTGTCCTGAGCCTCAATGGCGGCCCTGATCGCGCCATCCTTGTCATAGGGATCTTCCAGCACATCGGCCGGAACCTTGCGGTTCGACTTCTGGCTGCCGTCTTCATAGACGACGTTGAAAAAAACGAATTCGGCGCGAGCCGTCGGCTTCCTGGCCATGTGTCAGTCTCCGGGGCTCGGTTAGGGGCTGTGGCTGATCTGGGCCGGGCGTCATCAGTCGCGGGGTGTTGCGACAAGCTGCGGCGCGTCTAGTGCAGAAGCAGCTGCTTTGAAAGGTCGTTTACGCCGCAGCGACCGACTGTTCGGACATCGCACAGCCTTCGACCAGTTCGGCCATCGCCGCCGCACGGGCTCCGACACCGCCGGTGATCACCGGGGCCGCACGACCTTGCACGGCCGCAATGAACGCCTCGTCCGCAGCTTTCAGCGGGTCCGGCAGGATCGCCGACACGTCAGCGCGGATGTCGAACTTCGTGGTGTTCTTCACTTCGCGGGTGATGAAGTCGATCTCGACCACGCCCGAGGCGTACTCGATCTTCATCCAGCGCTCGCGCTTCTCGGCGCAACGCGACGCGGTGAGC
>JBMOGP010000547.1:0-2397 GCA_049318285.1 Hyphomonadaceae bacterium | reverse complement strand
CATCAGAAAAGTCACGTGTGGCGGCCAGTTGCCCGTCAGGCTTGCCCAAATTTCCTGGTGGTTGTGACACCAAGCGACCTGAGAAAGTCCGTTGGAAGGACGCCGCCAGCGCAGACGAGGATTGCGTCATTGCGAGGTTCACTCGGCCCGCATGTGGTCTTCAACGTCCCTGTGGGCTTGCTGATCGAGATGATCTGCGACGACAATCGCACCGTAAGCCAGGCCGATGCGATGGCGGCATCGACGCGCGTGCGATTCTTGCGCTTGTTGCGTTCGAAGGCGTCGCCGCGATAGGAGAGGTCGACGATGGCGTCAGACCCTTCGACAAGTGTGGCCGCCGCCGAACACGAGCACGAGCATGCCGTCTAACTGCTCGGGGTCCGCAAGGCGATAGACCAACTTGGACAATTCCTATTCGGGCCCCCCGAGCATTCATGGCAGGTCCGAGTTCTTGATCAGGCCAGTATGCGGCCGCGCAGACAGGGATGCCGGATTGCGAGCGGCTTACCTCGTCATGAGAGCGCGCGAGATCGATGAACTAAATCGGGGGGCGCTTCGACCAGTCAAAGAAACGTTCTGGTGTGCAGGCGCTGCCGTTTTCTAAAGCTGTACGAACACAGCCTTCAGATCGAGATACTCGTCGATCCCATACTTCGAGCCCTCTCTTCCGATGCCGCTCTCCTTCACGCCGCCGAAGGGTGATACTTCTGTTGAGATCAGGCCGGTGTTCATACCGACCATGCCGTACTCGAGGCCTTCGCTGACGCGCCAGGCGCGGGTGAGGTCACGTGTGAAGGCATAGGCGGCGAGGCCCGCGCGGCTGTCGTTGGCGAGGCGCAGGACTTCCGCCTCCGACTTGAAGCGAACGAGGCCCGCGACAGGGCCGAAGGTTTCTTCGCGAGTCAGGAGCGCGTCGGGGACGACGTCGCGCAGGACGGTAGGCTGGTAGAATGTACCGCCATGCCTGTTGCGCGCAGCGCCGGTGAGCACTGTTGCGCCGCCGCCCAGTGCGTCGGCGACATGGGCCTCGACCTTCTGCAGGGCTTTCTCGTTGATCAGCGGGCCCTGGGTCGTGACGCCGGCGAGGCCGTCGCCGACAACGAGGTTACCGGCCTTCTCGGCGAGGAGTTTGGCGAAGGCGTCGTAGACGCCGTCCTGCACATAGATGCGGTTGGCGCAGACACACGTCTGGCCGGTGTTGCGGAATTTCGAGATAATCGCGCCGCTGGCGGCGGCTTCGAGATCGGCATCATCGAAGACGAGGAAGGGTGCGTTGCCGCCGAGTTCGAGCGAGACGCGCTTTACCGTGCCGGCGCACTGGGCGGCGAGTTTCTTGCCGACAGGCGTGGAGCCCGTAAAGGTAAACTTCGCGATGCGCGGGTCTCCGGTGAGAACGCGGCCGATAGGTTCGGCATCGCCCGTGACGATGTTGAGCACGCCCGGCGGCAGGCCAGCTTCCTCCGCCAGCACGGCGAGGGCCAGTGCCGAATAGGGCGTCAGTTCGGATGGCTTCAGCACGACGGTGCATCCGGCTGCGATACCGGGCGCGACCTTTCGGGTGATCATGGCGGCGGGGAAATTCCACGGCGTGATCGCGCCAACAACACCGACCGGCTGCTTCATCACCATGATGCGGCGGTCGGCGGAGGGCGCGGGAATAAGGTCGCCATACACGCGCTTGGCCTCCTCGCCATACCATTCGAGGAATGCGCCGGCGTAGGCGATCTCGCCGCGAGCTTCGGTGAGCGGCTTGCCCTGCTCTGCCGTCATCAGGCGCGCGAGATCCTCCTGGTGCGCGAGCATCAGGTCGTTCCATTTGCGCATGATCTTCGCGCGGGCGGCGGCTGTCTCGGCTTTCCATTTTGGCAGGGCGGCAGCGGCTGCGGCGACGGCTGCTTCGGTGTCTGATTGTCCGAGATTGGGGATCTGGCCGATCACGCCACGCGTCGCGGGATTGCGAACGTCATGTATCGGCTCGCCGACCCATTCGCCGTTTATGTAGCACTGCTGGCGGAAGAGGTCGGGCCGCTTCAGCGCGATGCGGCCAAGTTCGGTGGTGTCGGCCATGATGATTTCTCCGCTGTTGCGGGAGATATCGGACGGTGTTCTGTGAAGGGCAAGGGCGCGGACTTGCCGGCACTAGCCGGACTTGCGTGGAATAAGCGGGCAGTCTGCTTCGGCGAAGGGCTTCAGGTCGGCTTCTTCGCGCATGCGGGCGGCGGCGAGTTCCTCGGTAAGCCAGACCTGGCCGCGTGTTGCGCAGCGCATGCCATAGTCGAAGGTGGCGCTCATATTCACCTTGTCGAAGGCTAGCGAGCCGCCGAACTCGACGTCGGAGGGTATGCCGCTGAAGCGGTATCCCAGGCTGTTTTGCCTGGCGAAGTCGTCGGTCTGCAG
>JBMOGP010000546.1:0-2399 GCA_049318285.1 Hyphomonadaceae bacterium | reverse complement strand
TGGTTACATTACCACAACGAGGTTTGCTCCCAATCGGATCTATGTGAGTGGACGTACGGGCCACTCTGAAGAGCAGATGCGTGCTGACCCCCGGTTGAGCGGTGTCCCAAACACTGATCAAGTCATCAGCATCTTCACGGAGCGGTCGCCATGTCCCCCCTGCCTCACAATGCTCCAGGTGTGGGTTGCTCCACAACAGCAGCCGGACAAGGTGTACGTCTATTACGTCATTCCGTATGCTGCCGGCTCACCTGATAATCAAGGAGCGGAACTACTCACGCAATACGGTGTCCTCGGCAGTGCAAACTGGTAAACAACCCGCTGCAGATGTAACGTAGGATGTCAATCCCCGTCGCCGTGATGACGGGTTTTTTTCGTTGTCTGACACGCATCAAAGCAACCGAGGCGCGCGGCTTTCTCTGACCCGCTTCCCGGCGAGTTTTTTTCGATCGCGATCGGCTTCATCGCGTCAACGAATCAACCGTTCTTCTAACCGTTCCTCTTCTCTGTCCCCGGGGTCGCGGGTGACGGTTCCAGTCCGAACAGATGCACCAGCTCGAGCGCCGCGGCATGCAGTGACATCTTGTTGACACTCGCCCACAGGTCGATCACGTCCCCCTTGCTTCCACACCGCGCGTGGAAGCACTGATAGACGTTGTCGTCGAGGTTGACGCTGAAGGTGCGACTGCGTCCATCGCCGCGATGGATCGGGCAGGCACAGCGTCGTTGTCGGCCGGCACCGATGAGGCGTGGCGTGAGACCGAGGTGGTCGAGCACGCGGGTCATTGGCAGTTGTTTCTTCAGATGCGCGAAATCGAGCCAGACTCCCGCGGGCGGAGGCTCGACTGTCGATTCGCTATCAGCTATCGTAGCAGTGCAGGTCGCGGTGACCACTGACACTGCCGGCTGGTCCGGCGTGTGGCCTGCGGCCTGCACTTTTTGGGGTGACTCCTCCACCTCGACCGTGGCGGTTCCTTCGATTCCTTCCCAGGGGTAATGTTTGGGGTCGAACGGCTTGCCCGACTTCCAGATGGCGAAGCTCAGGTGCAAGATCTTGCGCATGACGTGACCGATGGCGATGGATGGTTTGGCGCGGACTCGCGCATACAACGCGCGGCAGGCGGGGTTGTGCCGGGCGGCGCTGAGCGCGGCCATCCAGAGGTAGCGCCGCACGAGGTCGTTGCCTCGGGGCGACATCTTGTAGCGCTTCGGCCCGCGGGGTGTGCCGTCGCGTTCGACACCGCTCGAAGCTTCCACCGGCAGCACGCCGAAATAGTTGACGAGTTGGCCCGGTGTGGCGAAGCGTTGGATGTCGAGCACGAAGGCGGTGAGGATGGCGGCGGAGACTTCGCCGAAGCCCTTGATGGTGTCGAGATGGTTCTTCTCGGGCAGATCGCGGTAGGCGGAAATGAGCAGGGATTCCAGGCGTTATTGTCGTGCCTGGGTGTCGCGGAGTTGCCGGACCTGATCGCGAATCAGGTCTTCGGCGACGGCCCCCGCGAGCGAGCCGACCGAGTGGCGGGCCGCGTCGAGCAACTCGTCGATGCGGTCGTGCGGCAGGTAGGGAACGGCCTGGAGATCCTCGCGAGTGACAGCGGATTGACACTGGGCGGTCGGGTAGCGCGCGAGGAGTTCGAGACACCAGCCGGTGCTGATGTCCTTGACGAGCACGGCGAGTTCGGGGAAGGCGCGGGCGAGGAGTTGATGAAGCTGATTGACGAGTCGCGTTCGCTGGCGGACCACGGCCTGGAGTCGACCGGCGACCTGACGCAGCGGCAGCATCTCGGTCGGCACGACGACGCCCGGCTTGGGTCGTTCGGTGAGGGCATAGCGGGCGCAGGCGCGGGCCTCGACCGGGTCGGACTTCTGATGGCCGTAGACGGCGACGCGGTAGTTCTTGTTGCGCTGGGTGTCGCCGCAGGAGATGGTGAAGCGGGCATTATCCAGGCGGAGCGCCGCGAGGAATGACATGAGGTTGTCAGCGTAGAGGCCGGCGGCATCGAGGCGGATGTGGAAGTGAACGCGCCCGTGCTTGCCAAGCAGATCGAGGAAGCGTTGACGCAACCTGGCATAGCCGGCGGCCGACTCGACGACTTCGAGATCCGGCGCGGCAGTCTGGAGGTCGGCATCGAGGAACGCGGCGTAGTGGCCGTAGCGCGACGTGTCGATGCCGACGCCGATGCGGATGGTGGTGGCGGTCGAGGTCGGCGGGTCGTCCAGGCTCTGGCGGACGGACGGCGATGGCGATAGCATGACAGCACCTCAGAGATGGGGTCGAGAAGTGGGGCTGCCGCGAGGTGCCTCCGGGAAGGCCGGCCGAGAGGAAGCTTGTGATCAGAGGTCGCGTGCGGGTCGCCGTGCCTCGACTTTGGCGCCCTGCGCCGCGCCGCCCGCTACGA
>JBMOGP010000545.1:0-2401 GCA_049318285.1 Hyphomonadaceae bacterium | reverse complement strand
GCCACTGCATGGCTTGCCGATGACGATCAAGGATACGTTCGATGTCGACGGCATGCCCGCGAGCTCCGGCGCGCCGGAGTACGCCAGGCGCCCTGCCCGTACGAATGACGCCGCCGCCGTTGCCCGTCTGCGCGCGGCAGGGGCTGTAATCTGGGGCAAGACCAACACGCCCTATCTTGCCGGCGACAGCCAGACATCAAACCCGCTGCACGGTCGGACGTCGAACCCCTGGGACCTGGCGCGCACGCCGGGCGGAAGTTCGGGCGGTGCGGCAGCGGCGCTGGCGACGGGGATGACACCGCTTGAACTTGGCTCGGACATAGGCGGCAGCCTGCGCTTTCCGGCGCACTTCTGCGGCGTCGCTGCGCTCAAGCCGACCTTCGGACGCGCGCCGATCATTGGCCATGTGCCGCCGGCGCCGGGATCGCTCGCCGTGCGTGATCTCAACGTGGCGGGGCCGATGGCGCGGGACGTCGCCGATCTGCGGCTGATGTTCAATGTGCTGACCGGCGGGGCCGATGCGGCCCAGCCGAGGCGCTCATCACTGCGGGCGTTGCGGATCGGCGTGTGGGCGGAGGACAAGGCGTTTCCGGTCTCCGCAGACTGCCGCTCGGCGGTCGAGACGACGGCGGAAGCTGCAAGCGAGATTGGAGCGCAAGTCCTTGTCGCCAAGCCGGACCTTAACGGAACGGCGCTGATCGACCTCTACCTGCAGCTTCTGTTGCCGCTGCTCGCGGCCGACATGCCGGGGCCATTGCTGAAGGCGCTGGAGGCTGGCCGACCGATCGCAAAGATCATCGCGCGCAGCGAACCATTCGGACGCGGCAAGTGGGCGGCCTATTCTGCCGCGACACATCATGACTGGCTGAGGGCGGACGAGAATCGCCGCCGGCTGAAGCGAACGATGTCCGACTTCTTCTCGCGCTGTCATGTACTGATCACGCCGGTCGCACCGACCGGCCCCTTCCCGCATGTCGAGACGGGCGATGCGGTGACGCGCGTGTTGAGCGTCGATGGCAGGGCGATCCCCTATCACATGCTGCACAGCTGGATTGCGCTGGCGACGGTGTGCCACCTGCCAGCAGTGGTGATCCCTGTGCCGCGCCGTCCGGGCCAGTTGCCGTGCGGCGTGCAGATCATCGGACCGGAGGGGCGCGACGAGGATGTGCTCGCAATCGCGGAGGCGATTGAGGCGCAGATGGGCGGCTTCCAGCGTCCGCCGGAAGATGCGTTGAAGGCGCTACCGACCATGGTGAGGCCGAAGCCGGCGCGAAAGCCGGCGAAGCAGGTGAAGGCGAGGCCTGAGAAGCCCGCAAGACCTGTGAAGGCCGAGAGCCCCGGACCTGCGCGGAAGGCGAAGCCGGCCAAACCGGTCAAGCCTGCGAAGACGTAGCCGGCGCCGGGGGCGAACGCCCTCATCCGGAGGGCTGGTGAGCATGCCACGTCAACAGCGGGATTGTGTCAGTGCGATCGTCTCGAAGGACGGGGGCGGGCTCACCAGTTGCCGATATTCGGTGCACTGGCCCATGGCTCCGCAGGCGCAAGCGCCTCGCCCTTCTGCAAGAGCTCGATCGAGATGCCGTCGGGCGAGCGGACGAAGGCCATGCGGCCGTCGCGGGGTGGGCGGTTGATGGTGACGCCGAGTTGTCGGAAGCGCTCGCAGGCGGCGTAGATGTCGTCGACGCGGTAGGCCAGGTGACCGAAATTGCGGCCGCCGGCGTAGTCGCGTTCGTCCCAGTTATGGGTGAGTTCGACCATGGGGACGCCGGGCGGCAGGCGTTCCTTCCCGTCATAGCCGGCGCGCCTGATGTCGTCCGGGGAGGCAAGAAAGACGAGTGTATACTTGCCCTGCGGATAGTCGTTACGCCGGACCTCTGCAAGGCCGAGGCCGTCGCAGAAGAACTTCACGGCGGCGTTGAGATCGCCGACGCGAACCATGGCGTGGAGGAATTCGATACTCATGCATTGTCCTGCGTATGGCGTTCGCGGCGGGCGTCGCTGATCGCCTGCATCAGGCGACGGGCGAAGCTCTCGCGCTCAGGAGGGGTCAGAAACTCGCCGAGCGTATAGGCGCTCCGCGATGTGGTGAGGCGAAGGGCATGGGGGCCGGTAACGGTCCGGTCGAACTCGACGCGGGCGAAGTGGGACGCCATGCTGGCCCGCCGCTCCCTGCCCCAGCCATCGACCTTGCGGACATCAACTTCTTCGGCCGTGACGCGGACATAGGTGCGCGCGGTCTGGGCCCGGAAGGACCACTGGAAGACCAGCCAGATGGCAAGGATTTCGACACCGAGAAATCCGACGACCGGCCAGGCGCCGACAAGCAGGAAGCCAAGGCTGAACACGGCGCTGAACGCGCCGAGCATCATCATCACGCGGTTGAGGCCGCGCGTTGAAAGCG
>JBMOGP010000544.1:0-2401 GCA_049318285.1 Hyphomonadaceae bacterium | reverse complement strand
ACGCCCTTGGAGCGGATCAGGCGCACAACCTGCTCGATCTTGTCGACCAGCGCCTTGGGCGCCCCGTCAAACAGGAGGTGAGCCTCATCGAAGAAGAAGACCAGTTTCGGTTTATCCGGATCGCCGACCTCTGGCAGCTGCTCGAAAAGCTCGGCCAGCAGCCAGAGCAGGAAGGTGGAATAAAGACGCGGCGAATTGATCAGCGTCGTCGCATCCAGAACGTTCACATAGCCACGTCCCTGCGCGTCTACCCGCATGAAGTCGGCCAGCTCCAGCGCGGGCTCGCCAAAGAACTGCGGGGCCCCTTCGCGCTCCAGCAGCAGGAGCTGGCGCTGCACAGCCCCGATCGAGGCCGGCGCGACATTGCCATACGTCCGCTGGATGTCGGGCGCGATGGTCGAGATATGGGCCAGCAGGCTGCGCAGGTCCTTGAAGTCGAGGAGCAGGAGGTCGTTGTCGTCGGCATACTGGAAGGCGATGGTGATGACGCCTTCCTGCGTGTCGTTGCAGCCGAGCAGGCGCGACAGCAGCTGCGGCCCCATCTCCGAAACCGTCGCCCGGATGGGGTGTCCGCGCTTGCCATAGATGTCCCAGAAGATGCACGGCGCGGCCTGGTAGGTAATCGGTTCCATGCCGATCTGGGCGATGCGCTCGTTGATCTTCTCGAGACCTTTGCCGGTCGGCGTCGCCGCCATGCAGATGCCGGACAGGTCACCCTTCACGTCGGCGCAGAACACCGGAACCCCCGCAGCCGAGAACTGCTCGGCCATCACCTGCAGCGTCACCGTCTTGCCGGTGCCCGTCGCCCCGGCGACCAGCCCATGCCGGTTGGCCCGCGCCAGCAGGATGTTCTGCGGGGTCCTGTGGTCAGGCCCGCCGCCACCAAGGAAGATCGAGTCGGTCATGTTGCGTTCCGCTATCGTGGGCTGCCAGCCTAGAAGCCCCGCGCCGCCTCGCCAAGCGCGCCTCGCGGCGACGTAACCTGCCCGTCGCCATAGCGCGCGAGATTCTTGTGAACCTGCCTTGCTTGTCGCGCGAGGCGAAATAAGGCTGTCGCATGCGACATTCCGACGGCGTCAACAATCGGACCTGGTTTACGGCCGGCATCTGGGTGATCGCCACGGTTGCCATCGGCATGGTGCTGCAGCAGGGCGCGCGCATCCTGGCGCCCTTCGCCATGGCGATCTTTGTCTGGCTGGTGATGGAAGGCTTCGCCCGCGCCATCCGCCGCCCCTTCCCCAACCTGCCCGGCTGGCTGGCCTACCTCTTCGCCGTCATCATCGTCGTGCTGAGCATCGTGATCTTCATCGGCGTCATCCGCGGCGCCGTCGATGAGTTCGTGGGCAGGTCGAGCGACTATGAGCGGCACATCAACGACATCATCAAGCAGGTCTACACCCAGCTCAACCTGCTTGGCCCCGCCGCGCCGGCCCAGCTGCTTGCGCCGGCAGCCGCGCCCTCGCCGGTGGCGATCCCTGAGGCAATGTCCGCCCAGCCGCCCACAGTGGCCCAGCTCCTGTCCAGCAACGCCACCAGTATCGCACAGATCGCCGGGAACGTCGCTTCCAGCCTCGTTGGCGACATGGCTCTCGTCTTCATCTATGTCGCCTTCCTGATCGCGTCGGCCAGCGCCTTCTCCAATCAGCTCGACCAGATCTTCAAGCGTCAGAATGACAGGACGCGCGCGCGCCTGATCGGCCAGGAAATCCGCCACACGATGGAGCAGTATCTCTGGGTGCAGACCGTGCTGTCGATCGTCTCGACGCTGCTGACCTATGGGACCCTGCTCGTCGTCGGCCTCGACAATGCGCTGTTCTGGGCCTTCGTGATTTTCGTGCTGAACTTCATCCCGACGGTGGGCTCGATCATCGCGACCGTGCTGCCCTCCCTGTTCGCCGTGGTCCAGCCGCTGTCCGCATGGCCGCAGTGGATGCCGGACGACAGCCTGCTGTGCGCCGCCATCGTCTTTCTGGGCGTCAGCGTATGGCAGTTCCTGATCGGGAATTTCCTCGCCCCGCGGATGCAGGCCAACAGCCTCAATCTCTCCCCGCTCGTCGTGTTGCTGTCGCTTGCGGTATGGGGCGCCCTCTGGGGCCCGGCGGGCATGTTCCTCTCGGCGCCGCTGAGTGTGATGGTGATGATCGTTCTGGCGCAGGTTCCCGGGGCGCGCTGGATCGCTGTGCTCCTGTCCGCCAACGGCAATCCGGGCGAATATGCTTTGAAGGAAGAGGATCACCCGGAAGGCGCGGCTTCAGGGTAGAAGCGCGCGCGTTCATTGCGCCGCAACACGAAACCTGCACGATCCTGCCCTTGCAAGGCAAAGCCGCGCGGGTTTAACACGCGTCAGTCCTGATTCCCGCGTTGTTGCTGCGCCATTTCGCTTTCCGTCCGGAGAGTTGCC
>JBMOGP010000543.1:0-2402 GCA_049318285.1 Hyphomonadaceae bacterium | reverse complement strand
AGCCCATCCCCGTCCTGCCCACCGTGCACTACAACATGGGCGGCATCCCCACGAATTATCACGGCGAAGTCCTCACCAAGAGGGCCGGCGACCCCGACACGATCGTTCCGGGCCTGATGGCCGTCGGCGAAGCCGCGTGTGTGTCGGTCCACGGCGCAAACCGCCTTGGCTCCAACTCGCTGATCGACCTCGTCGTCTTCGGCCGCGCCGCCGGGCTGCGTTGCGGCGAAGCGCTCGAAGCCAACGCCAACCAGCAGGACCTGCCGAAAGGCGCAGGCGATGATCATCTCGCCCGCTTCGATCGCTTCCGGAACGCCAAGGGCTCGACGCCTACCGCGAAACTCCGCGCCACCATGCAGCGCGCGATGCAGGAAGACTGCGCTGTGTTCCGCACCGGCGAGACCCTGCAGTCAGGCGTCAATCGCATCGCCGAAGTCGTCGCTGGCGTCGCCGACATCGGCGTCACCGATCGCGGCATGATCTGGAACACCGACCTGATCGAGACCCTCGAATTCGAGAACCTCATCATCCAGGCTGCCGCCACGGTGAACTCCGCCGCCAACCGCCAGGAAAGCCGCGGCGCCCATGCCCGCGAAGACTTCCCCGACCGCGACGACGCCAACTGGATGAAGCACACCCTCTCCTGGGTCGACGCCAAGGGCGACGTCAAGATCGACTACCGCCCGGTGCACGCCTACACGATGTCCAACGACGTCGAGTACATCAAGCCGAAGCCACGGGTCTACTGAGGCGACAAACCTCACGTTTCCCGACATGGCCGACACATGGCCGACGACCAGACCAGTCGCGCGAACCAGAACGTCGTCATCAATGTCTATCCGTGGGCCGTGCCCACGGAAGACCAGATGCGATGGTCCGATGCCCTGCCTTTCTCCGAAAAACGCCGGCTGATCGGGGTGGCAACCCGCGAAGGCGAGGAACACTGATTATCCCGCCGCACCCCTGCCAGAATTCTGGCAGATGCCATGTCTCGAAAACTGCATTGACCTGTGGGCCGATAAGAAAGGCCGAGGGCGATCTCCTGGCGATCCTGCTCCACACACGCATGACATGGGGCGATGCTCAGACAACTTCATGTCCCGCGGACCTGGTCAAAGCATTCGAAATGCTTGCAGAGCATCCCCGCGCTGGCGGCACACAGCGGGAGCTGGTCAGGGGCCGGCATCTCAGCTTCGCAGCGCTTGACGCGCCCCCCTCCCGGCGCCCACCGTCCCGTAAACATCAGGACGGAACGCACACATGAAGCTCTACAACGCCCCGATGCCTGCGCCGAACCCGCGCCGCGTCCGCATCTTCCTCGCCGAGAAGAAGATCGAACTCCCCCTCGTCGAAGTCTCCATCATGACCGGCGACATCAAGAAGCCCGAGCACCTCGCGCGCGATCCGCTCGGGCAGCTGCCGACGCTGGAGCTCGATGACGGCACATTCCTGTCCGAGACCGTCGCCATCTGCCGCTACCTCGAAAGCCTCTACCCCGACCCGCCGCTCTTCGGCCGCAACGCGCTGGAGACAGCGCGCATCGACATGCTGACCCGCCGCGTCGAATTCCAGATCGGCACGCCCGCTGGCATGTTCTGGCGCCACGCCCACCCGTTCACCGCCCGCGTCGTCGTTCCGCAATACACGGAGTTCGGCGAGTCCAACCGCGCCCACTACGAACGCGGCCTCGGCTGGGCGGACAAGGAACTGGCAGGTCGCGACTTCCTCGCCGGCGCCGACTACACCATCGCCGACATCTGCCTGCTCTCGATGGTGGATTTCGCCGACTGGATCGGCCTCAAGGTCCCCGATACGCTGACCAATCTGCGCAGCTGGCATGCACACGCATCAGAGCGTCCAAGCGCAAAGGCCTGAGCGCTAGCGCTTCTTCCCGAACGTCGCCCCGCCCTTCGGCCGCACGCTGTTCGCCGCTGGTTTCACCACAGGCCGCGCCGCCGCCTTCTGCCGCGCCTCATAGTCCGCGAGCGCCCGCTTCACCGGATCGTCCTCGCCATCGCTCCGCGCCCTCGCCGTGGCCGTCGCACCGGGCACAGGCATGCCGCCCCGCGGATCAGGTCCGTATGCATTCTCGCCCTGCTGTCCTGGCATCAGCGACAGGTAGATCACATTGCCCATGACGCCCACGAAGGTGATCGCCAGGAGCGCCAGCGGCGCCGGTTGCAGCGACACGCCGCCGAACTGCATGCCGACCAAGAAGGCCAGCGCCTCCATGTCGCCAGCCGAAGCAAGCTGCGCAGGCACGAGAAACTGCAACGCGGCCGCAAGCACAGGCAGCAGCACCACGCCCGGGCGCATCATCCTGTACATCGCGCCCGAGCTGCCAAGATCCTGCCAGCGCCGGATGTTGTGCGCATCCCCCGTCGCCATCAGCACAGTCCAGC
>JBMOGP010000542.1:0-2408 GCA_049318285.1 Hyphomonadaceae bacterium | reverse complement strand
ACATGCGCGCGACATGGCCGAGCACCTCCGCCGACCACATCTCCGGGTTCTTCGCCGGTGCAAAGCCATCGAGAAACCATGCATCGCACTGCGCCCGAGCCTCCGAGACAGCCGCCCCAATGTCATCGACATGCAGCGTCAGTGTCACGCCATCGCCCAGCACGATGCGCTGCACACCGCGCGCCCGCTCTGGCCACTTGTCCCGTAGCTGCGCCGACAACACCGCCAGCTCCGGCCAGGACGCATGCACGCGCGCCGCCGACGCGCGCGGCATCAGCAAGCCTTCGAACGAGAGCACATCCAGCCGCGCCGTCGCGCTCGGTCGATGCGCCCGCCACAGCTCCCACAGCGCCAGCAGGTTCAGCCCCGTCCCGAACCCAAGCTCGCCGACAAGGAACTGTTCGCGTCCCGCCCACGCTTCGGGAAGCCCGCACCCATCGAGAAAAACGGCGCGCTTCTCATCGAGTCCTTCACCGGAGAAATACACATCGCCATGCCCACGCGCGAATGGCAGCGTGTCGGTGAATTCCAGCTCGGGCAGGGGCGGCAGGCGCTGCATCAGACCTTCGGGCGCGTCGCCGTCACCATGTAGTTGACGGACCTGTCGCGCGTCAGGCTCCACTTGCCCGTCAGCGGCGAGAACGACACGCCCACCGTCTCCAGCATGTCCAGCCCCGCCCCGGTCATCGCCGCGCGCGCCTCTTCTGGCGTCACGAACTTGTTCCAGTCATGCGTCCCCACAGGCAGCCAGCGCAGCACATGCTCCGCCCCCACAACAGCGAACGCAAACGCCTTCGCCGTCCGGTTCAGCGTCGCCATCACCATCATCCCGCCTGGCGCCAGCAGCCCCGCACAATCCGCCAGGAACCGCGCCGGGTCCTGCACGTGCTCGACGACTTCGAGCGACAGTACGATGTCGAACTTGGGCTCACCTGCGGCGACCAGACCTTCGACCGTGCCGACGCGATAGTCGACAGCCACATCCATAGCGTCGGCATGCACCATCGCCGCCTTGATATTCTTGTCGCCCGCATCGATCCCGACCGCATGCGCGCCCAGCCGCGCCATCGGCTCTGTCACCAGCCCGCCACCGCATCCCGCATCCAGCAGGCGCAACCCCTCCAGTGGCCGCTTCGCATCGGCGTCCAGCCCAAAATGCTTCACCGCCATCTCGCGGATATAGCTCAGCCTTACCGGGTTGAACTTGTGCAGTGGCGCGAACTTGCCCGTCGGCGACCACCAGTCCGCCGCCATCGCGCGGAACTTCTCGATCTCTGCCGGATCGACGCTGGGCGATTCCGGAATGCTTTCGTCGCGTATGAGGATCTTGGTCATGTCCCCTATCTGGACCCGTGAGGTCGCTGTCGCAACGGTCGGGGTGGCCCGTGATCCCGGAAAATCTGCAAAGGCAAGGCAATGCGCAGCGGATGGTTAAGCCCGCACCGGCGAGCCAGATCATTCCATCGGGAGGCCTATGGCAATCTGCGCATTGCCCTCCGTCGCGTGTGCCCTTAGACACCCTGCCGTCATCCGCCCCCGCCCGGGGGGGAAGGGCAAGGGACTTAGCCGGTCATGAATCGCCTGGTGCTTAAATTCGGCGGAACGTCGGTCGCCAATCTCGAGCGCATTGCGCACGTGGCGGATATCGTCGCCGCCCGCCGCGCCGAAACCCGCGCGATCGCCGTGGTCGTCTCCGCCATGTCTGGTACGACCAACCAGCTGGTCGAATGGTCCCGCGGAGCCGCAGGCCCCGACCTGCACGGCCCAGACTTCGACGATGAGTACGATGTCGTCGTTGCCTCCGGTGAACAGGTCACCGCTGGCCTCCTCGCGCTGGCCCTCCGCAAGAAGGGCCTCAAGGCCCGCTCATGGCTCGGCTGGCAGCTCAAGCTGAAAACCGACGAGGCGCATGGCAAGGCCCGCATCACTGGCTGCGACAACCCCGAATTCATCCGCTCGGTCGATAGCGGCGAGATCGCCGTCGTCGCGGGCTTCCAGGGCGTCGACGATCACGGTCGCGTTTCAACGCTTGGTCGCGGCGGATCGGACACCTCCGCTGTCGCCGTCGCCGCCGCGCTCAAGGCATCGCTCTGCGACATCTATACCGACGTCGATGGCGTCTACACCACCGACCCGCGCATCACACCAAAGGCCCGTCGCATCGAGAAGATCTCCTACGAGGAAATGCTGGAGCTCGCTTCGCTCGGCGCCAAGGTTCTGCAGACGCGCTCGGTCGAGCTTGCAATGAACCATCGCGTTCCTGTGCGCGTGCTGTCCTCATTTGAGGGCGCCGTGCCGAAACCCAACACCGGAACGCTCGTGTGCGATGAGGAACAGATCGTGGAAAAGCAGGTTGTCAGCGGCGTCGCCTATTCGCGTGACGAGGCCAAGTTCAGCATCATCGGCGT
>JBMOGP010000541.1:0-2409 GCA_049318285.1 Hyphomonadaceae bacterium | reverse complement strand
TTGTAGTTGCCGGTGAGGATGTACATCACGAGGTTGATACCGAAACGGTAAGCCATCTCGCGCGCCTGCGGGCCGCCATCCATGGTGAGCAGCGGCTTGCCGGAGTTCTCGTCGATCGCCCATGCGCCGGCCCAGTCCGAGCCGCCGATGAAGAGGCCCGAGACGCCATCGCCGCGGCGGCTGTCGCGGTCGAGTGCGCCGCTCTCGATCCAGAGGCGGCCGTTGAGGCGGCCGGGGAAGGATCGGATCAGGTAGTAGCTCTTGGTAAGGACGTGGTTGGCGGGCGCGGGCTGCAGGCGTGGCGCATCTATACCCTGGAGCAGGCGCTGCAGGTCGGCGGAGACATCGCGGCCGGGGGCTGCATCGCGCGTGTCGACGATGAAGGCGCCGCCGGAGCGGAGATAGCCGTTGATCCCGGCGACGGCGGCAGCCGAGAACGGCTTCGCATCGCGCGGCACGGCGTAATAGATCATCGGATAGAGTTCGAGATTGTCGCGCGCGGGGTCGACGCCGTGCGGCAGGTCGGGCTCAACCGAGGTACGCAGGCCGAGCTGGTAGGAGAGGCCGAACAGGCCGGCGCGCGTGGTATCGTCGAGCCGGCGGTCACCGGTCTTGATGTAGGCGAAGCGCAGTTTCGCAGCGGCTTCGCGGGCGAGCTGTTCGGATGTCTGCGCGTGGACGCCCGGCGCGAGGGTGAGCGTCGCAGCGGCGAGGAAGAAGACGGCGAAGCCAGCGGCGGCCTTGCGGCCCCACAGGCGCGGCAGGCGTCCGGCGAAGGCGAGGGCGATGATCAGGTCAGCCGCCACGATTGCGAGAGCGAGGGCGAGCATCCAGCCGCCGAGACCTGCGCGTTCGATGATCTGTGCCTGCTCTGTCACGCTTACCTCTGGGGGCCAGTCATTGAAGGCCGCAGGCGCAGGCGCGCCCGCGTTCAGGGCGCGCTCGCCCCCGGGGCCGACATAGAGACCCGGCGGGGTGGTTGGCCCCGGGCGGGTCGTCAGGAAAGTTGCCGCCGGGATGGGCATGGCGGACGATTGTGGCGGCGACAGGACGCCGAAGCCGTCGAGAACGCGCGTCGGCGCAAGCGTGCCTTCTGTTCCAAGCGCTGCCGGGCCGGCACGCTCGCCGCCCGAAACGACGGAGCGGCGCAGCATCTCGACGAAGGCGCCGGTGTAGGGAAGGTCGGACCAGTCCGGGTCAGCCGTGACGTGGAACAGGATCAGCTCGCCCCGGCCGATCCGGCGGGCCGTAACCAGTGGCGTGCCGTCTTCAAGTCTGGCCCAGGTGAGGCTTTCGAGTTCCGACGAGGGCTGGGCGAGCACCTGCTGGCGCACGGCGGTGTCGGTGGGTCGCGGGATGCCGAAGAAAGGCGAGGTGTTCGGGAAGTCCGCGATGCGCTGTGGTGTCTCCCACGAGAGAGAGGAGCCGAGCGAGCGTGAGGTGGGGCGGAGCGTGACGGGTGTCAAAGCGCCTTCCTGTGCGGCGAGACGCGGGCCCGCAAAGCGGATGAGCACGCCGCCCTTCTCGATCCAGGCTGTGAGCCGATCATTCATCGCCTGATCGATCGTGCCACGGTCGCCCATGATGATGGCGTCGGTCGGGGCGTCGAGCAGGTCGCCGAGGCGTTTCTCGGTGAGTTGTGCGTAGGGCTGGAGCGCCTTGCGGGCGTAGTAGTGTTCCGACAGGAGCGGCTGGGCTTCGTCACGCGTGTCGGCGAGGCCGACATGCGGGCGGCGGGCCGTGTCGTCCCACAGCCAGACGCCGCCGGCTGACGGCGATCCGCCGATGCGGAAGCGCGCGACGCGGTTCAAGGCGGCGGCAGGGATGGGAAAGGCAGCTTCGGCTGTTGTTTCGCCGCCAGTGAACGCGATGCGGGTGGAGGCGATTGAGGCGCCCTCCGCGGTTTCGGCGATGATGTCGGCGGTGATGCCCGGCTCGGTCGTGGAACGAACCACTGCCACACGCGCGCCTTCGGCGGAGGAGTCCGCCGATGTGATGGCAAAGGCGTTCTTCGGACGGTTGATGCGGACGTCGGTGGCGGCTTTACCGGCCAGCGCGCGCGAGAAAGCGGCCGCGCTGTCGTGGTCGAATCCGTCGGTCGCCCAGACGATGCGGCCGGGCTTGAGCGGCGTTGCGTTGAGCTGTTCAAGCGCTGCGTTGCGATCGGGTAGCCACGCGGAAGGCCGGGCATTGCGGAGCAACTGGCGCGCGGACTCAGCGTCGAGCGCTTCGGACGGGTCGCGGGCGACATCGCGCGGCGCGGTAAACATCACATGGATCGCGCCGCCGCCATCCTGCGAGGCTTCATCGACGGCGGCAGTGGCAGTGCGAATGATATCGCGCCAGCGTTCGGCGCTGGTCCAGCCATCATCCACGACAATGAGCGTGCCGCCGATGGTGTTGACCTGC
>JBMOGP010000540.1:0-2410 GCA_049318285.1 Hyphomonadaceae bacterium | reverse complement strand
GCCTTCGGGGACCTCAAGGGTTGGAACCTGCCCGGTCTCAAGACGCCCGAGCGCAAGCAGGCCGAGCGGGCCTGGCGCAAGCTCATCGAGCGTCGCCGCGCCTATCAGTTCGCGATCCATGAGCAGGAAGCCTACTGGAACCTCCTGCGCGATACCCGCTCCCGCTTGACCGCCGCCCGCCAGCGCTACGAGATGCTGACCTTTCGGGACAATGCCCTGGAGCCGCTACCGCAGATCATCACCAGCCTCATCCGCAAGCGCATGGTCGCGCTCGAACGCGTCACGGAGGAGATGGTCTGGCGGAGCAATCTCGCCAGCGACCGCAAGGAGCAGCTCGAAGCCGCGCTCCGCAAGCACAAGGAGAAGAAGCGCGACCTCACCCGCTCACGCGAGCTGGAGCGGGAGACGGGGGTCTACCGGGATTTCTTCCGGGCGAAGAAGCCGGAGAAGCATCTGGAATTGGGCAAGCGGCGGGATCGAGACAAGGAGCGAGATATAGATGAGTGATATGCAATGCATATATCTTTTGGCTCTATGTCCGGTTTGCGCCCCCACTGCGGTCGTTAACGACCAGATGGCAGGCCGCCGAAAGCCGCCATTCGTGATTGAGTCATTCAGAACTTGGCTTCTGGCCGGATAAAGCTCGCAGATCCGAACCTTCATAGAGAAACGGAAAGCTCCGCGGCATAGGGCCCTTGTTGCGTTCGCCGCGCGAGGATTGCTCCCATGCGTGGGCCAGAATTCCGACGGCCCGCGAGAGGCAGAACACGCCTCGTGAGAGTGGCGGAGGAAAGCCTAGTTCACCGTAGATGACGGCTGTCGCACCATCGATATTCATGGGGATGAGCTCGCCCTTGCGGTCCGCCATTTTAGCCTCGACGGCGCGGGCGGCGATCGCGATTCGGCCTGAAACCACACCCTTGCCGACCATCTCGTCTACAAGTGCCAGCAACTTTCCGCTCCGGGGATCCACAGGGTGAAACCGATGCCCGAACCCGGGAAGGTATTTTCCATGCGTCGCAGTCCACGCGTCGATCGCGGATGCTGTTGCAACCTGAAGTGCGTCTCCAGTATCCATCCGTGCGAGGATATCGAGATAAAGTTCGAGCGCCTGCTCGCCGGCACCGCCATGGACATCGTCCAGTGTGTTGAGTGCCGAAGCCATGGCACCATTGAGCGGCAGGCCACAGCTCACGGCCATCCGCGAGATGGCGATGGATGGCGCCTGCGGTCCGTGATCCACTGACGCCACTAACGCAGCCTCCAGCAATCTGGCCTGATCGGCTGTCGGCAATTCACCGCGCAGCATCAGCCAGATCATCGCCGGGAAAGACACGGCTCCGATCAGATCCTGGATCGGATAGCCTCGGAACGCGATCTTTCCGGGCGAGATGTCACAGATCGACGTCCGCCAGTAATGTGCAGCCTCGTCGCGCGGATCGCGGGCAGGAATGCTCATGCCGGTCTCGTCACCGCGTTTCAGTCATGAAGACCTTCTGGGCCACCTGCCAGCGCCCATCCACCTTCAGGCAGGACAGGAGGTCGGTGAAGTACTTTGGCGGAATGGCGCACTTGATCTTTAGATGCGCAAGGCTGGGGCCGACCACATCGATCGAAAGGATATGGTCATCCCGCTCGAGCCCAGAGCTCTTCGGTGAAGGCCGCGATCCCACACGCTCGAGCCAGGTCTCGCAAGGGGTGATGGACACCTTGCCATCGGCAACCTGCGTCAGCGCCGACGTTGGCAGGAAGACGGAACCCAGTTTTTTGATGTCGCCCTCGTACAGCCCATCGAGATAGGTTTTTGCGAGGTGCTCAAGCGCAGAGATGTCGTTCAGCATTTGTGGAAGTCCTTTCAGGAAGTACGTCAGGAATGAGCAGAAGCCGTTGCGCCGGATTTGCGAAGATGTTCGATCTGGTCGGCGCTGTAGCCGAGCGTAAGCAGCCAGTGTTCGGTGTCCTGTCCGAGTGCAGGCGGCGGTGACGGCGTGGGAAAGCCGCCATCGATCCGGAAACCGGGGCGCGTCACACGCATCGCTGTGCCGGAACCAGTCTTCCCGTTGATCGTCTCAACAAACTCGCGATCGGTGATCTGGGGCTCGCGGAGCGCCTGCGGGACGCTGAGCACGCATCCGGCCGGCACGCCTTTCGCGTTGAACAGGGTTTCCCATTCCTCGGCGCCCCTGCTGGCCAGCGCAGCCTCGAGTTCATCCTTCAGCGCTGCACGATGCACCTTGCGCGCCTGTCGCTCGGCAAAGCGCGGATCGGTCCTGAGATCAGGCCGCCCGACGAGATCGCACAGCGCCTCATACTGTTTCTGCTCGTTCGCTGCGATGTTGAGCGGGCCGGTTGCGGTGCGGAACGTGCCGGACGGCGCGGCCGTGAAATTCTCGTTGCCCATCGGCTCCGG
>JBMOGP010000539.1:0-2411 GCA_049318285.1 Hyphomonadaceae bacterium | reverse complement strand
TGAAGGTGGCGTCGGGATAGATGTCCTGGCCCAGTACGTCGAACCGCAGGCTTGCGACTTTTTCTGCTGCAACGGAGGTCGGGCCAGTGACTTGTGTTTCGTAAGTCATACGGGCATTGCGGGCCGCCTGGTCAATCAAGCGCACGAAGCCGATAGCCGGATCATTCGAGCCGTCAACCAGAGAACCCGTGTTCCAGAGACGCTTACGAAAGGCCGCATCACCGACCTGAGAATTCGCCACGATGTCGGCAGCTATCTGCTGCGAAGTTCGCGAACCGAACATTGCCTTCACGGCGCCGTTGTCGGGGCCAAGATACTCGCGTGTCTTGTCTAGCCAGTAGGCTATCACGACCTTCTCAAGAGCAGGGTGGATCGGCGCCTCTGCAAGCAGACCGCGCTCGACCGACGGCAGACGCTGGTCGGAAAATTCGGGCAGGCGCGCGCCATTGGGCTTGGCCCGCTCGGCTGCTCCTCGCACCAACTGACGCGCGTCCGCGAGAAGCACCGAGCCCGCGCCGAAACGAACCTCTAACATCTGGTATGGAAGGAATACACGGCGCTGCGCATCGACAATGCCGGCCAGCGTCGCGAATGGATCGCCATACTTGGCTTGCAGCGGAGCGTTGGCGGCAAGCGCGTCCTTCAGCTGCTTTTCCTGCGCAGCTTTTACACCGAAGAATGACGGCTCGACGAGTGCGCCGCGCTGGCCCTTGAACACTTTCAGCGAATTCTCGAGGCTCTGCAGCGTGTCATTCACCTGCCGAGCTTCTTCCTCGCCCTTGGTCGCCTCGTTGAGGAGCGCGCCGCGAAGCTGGGCCAGGTACTCGATGCGCCAGGGCAGGAAATGATCCCGTTGAAATTCCAGCTGCGCATTGGTCAGCAGGCGCTCGGTCGAGCCTGGATGGCCGGATACAAAGATGAGGTCGCCAGCCTTAGGGCCGGCTGTGTCGATCTTCAGCGGATCCGTGAACTTCACCGGTTGGCCGTTTCGATAGAGACGCAGCAGCGCCATGTCGAGCGCATAGCGCGGGAAGTTGAAGTTGTCGGGATCGCCGCCAAAGAAGGCCGCCTGCATCTCCGGAGCAAATGCGATGCGAACGTCATCGAACCTGTCATAGACATACAGCTTGTACTGACCGCCGCGATAAAGGTTCACCACCTGACAGCGTTTGGTGCGATCGTCGCCGCATTTTTCCTTCTCGATCGCTGCAATCTCCGCCGATCGCGCAGCGTTGGCGGCGGCGGCATCGACAGTGGCCGTGGCGCCCTTTACGCGATCTGTGACGTCGGCGATCGACTGCAGGATCGACGCCTCGAATCCCGGACAGATCTTCTCGTCCTTCCGCGCAGTCGTGTAGAAGCCGTCATCCAGGTAATCGCGCGTCGGGCTGGAGAGAGCACTGGTGCAGTCGGTGACGCAGTGATGATTGGTCATCACCAGCCCGTCCTTCGACACGACAGAGCCGGAACACCCGCCCTCCAGCCGCACAGACGCCTTGCGCACGCGGTCGAGCCACGTCTGGTCCGGCGCGAAGCCGTAGAGCTCCTTCACCTTCGCGGCGGGGAAATTGTCGAACGTCCACATACCCTCGTCCGCGATGGCGCGGGAGGCGACAAGGCCAGCCCCGGCGAGGAGCGCGGCGGCCAGGGCGGCATACTGAATTCTCATGCGAGACGCATCCTGCGGCAGTTACCCCTTTGGAAGAGACCCTAGCAGCGGACGGGGATGTCTCAAGCACTAAGGTTGCGGCCCACAGCCGCCGAACGGGATACCAAACTGTTTTCTGCAGGCGTTTCGAAAGGACACTGCCCGCGCCGGCCCATCATCAGGACGGAGGTGCGGCGCGATTGCACACCCCGTTTCCCGGCAGGTGGGCCACACGTGACACGGGAGCGCTGATTTGAGTGATTGCGCAGCTCCTGCCGGCCGGCCGAGCGCTCTACCTGTCCGTCATGGCGATCAGTGCGGCTTGCGCCATGGCGTTTCCCTTCGCCTTCAGCACGAATGGGACAGCCGGCGTGCTTTTGATCCATGCGATCGCGGGCGCATTTGCGGGTTGGTCTGAACGCGCCTCACCTGCGCGATCAGATGGCCCTGGCTGAGCGCATAGCGCCTACCACGCCGTCTGCTCGCTGCCTTTTCGCAGGTAGATCGACTGCTTCGGCTTGTCGAGCACACGGTGCATCATCGGCATGAAAGCGTCGAGCGGCATGGTGTCATAGGCACCGTCGAAGGCAGGCTGATCGAACAGGTGGCAGAACTGCGCACAATACTCAAAGTGCGGATGCCCCCGATACTGGTCGCGCATGTTCCGGTCGAGGCCGAGGTGGTGAAAGAAATAGTATCCCTGGAAGATCCCGTGATTGGCGACCATCCAGTGATTGGCCTCCGACACGAACGGCCGCAGGAT
>JBMOGP010000538.1:0-2417 GCA_049318285.1 Hyphomonadaceae bacterium | reverse complement strand
GCGCAGGCGCCGCTTGTCTTCTCGCCGGGCGACAGGTGGAACTACTCCAATTCCACCGACGTGCTCGGGCGCGTCGTGGAGGTCGCGTCAGGCATGAGCCTCGACCGCTTCTTCCAGACCCGCATCTTCGGCCCGCTCGGCATGAAGGACACCGGCTTCCATGTGCCGGCCGAAAGCATTGATCGTCTGATGGCCTGCTACGCCCGCAATCCGGACACCGGGGTTATCTCTCTCGCTGACGCGGCCGGCGCCGGGAGCCGTTATGCTGCGGCGCCAAATGTCTTCTCCGGCGGTGGCGGCCTCGCCTCGACCATCGGCGACTATTTCCGCTTCTGCCTGATGCTGGCTGGCGGCGGCGAACTTGATGGCGTGCGCATCCTGTCGCCCAAGACGCTGGAATTCATGACAATGAACCACCTGCCGGGAAACAAGACGCTCAAGGACATGGGCGACAGGACCTTCTCGGAGTCCCGCATGGACGGGTCCGGCTTCGGTCTTGGCTGGGCCGTCACAACGGATGTCGTCGCCACCACGCAGCCTGGCTCTGTCGGCACGTATTCGTGGGGCGGCATGGCTTCCACCTTCTTCTGGATCGATCCGGTCGAGGACATCATCGCCATCCAGATGACCCAGCTGATGCCATCTGGCGCTTACCCCATCCGTCCCCAGCTGCAGCAGCTGGTCTATGCGGCGATCGACGACTAGGTGTCAGGTCACGGCCGCCCGTGCGTGAAAATCCGGTTGATCCCACGCCCGTGTTGCGAGCACGTCGGCCAATGCGTCCATCGCATCCCACACATCGACATGACGCACATACAGCGGCGCCACGCCGAACCGCATCGCGTCGGGTGCGCGAAAGTCCGGAATGATCCCCCGCGCGATCAATGCCTGCACCACGGCATAGCCATGCTCATGCCGCACGCTCACATGTCCGCCGCGCCGGGCAGCCTCTCCCGGTGAAATCGTCTTGAGGCCCATCGCCTCCGTGCGCGCAATCACCAGATCGCCCAGCGCGCGCGCCTTCGCGCATGTCTGGGCAAGATCGACGCCATCGAAGGCGTCGAGAGCGGCATCAAGCGCCGACAGCGACAGGACGGGCGGGGTGCCGGTCGCAAAACGCGCCGCACCATCCTTCGCCTCATAGGATGCGCCAAAGTCGAACTGATACTTCTGACCGAACCAGCCAAGGATCGGCGATTTTAGCTTCTGTGCAATATCTGCCCGCGCATAGACGAACGCTGGCGCGCCCGGCCCGCCGTTGAGAAACTTGTAGGTACACCCCACCGCCAGCTTCGCCCCGCGCTCTGCAAGCCTGAGGTCGAGCACGCCCGTTGCATGGCTGAGGTCCCACACGATCAGATTGCCCGCCCGATGCGCCACCTGCTCCCACGCGTCGATGTCGGCCGCCTCGCCCGTCCGATAGTTCACCGCGCTCCGGATGATCACGCCGCGATAGGCACCAAACGCCGCCAGTGCGTCCTCGGGCGCAAGGCGCTTCAGTTCGCCAAGTCCCGCATCAGCGATGCCAGCAGCGATGCTCTGGTCAGTCGGAAAATCGTCGCTCTGGACCATCACCGTGCGCGAACCGAGGACACGCAGCCCTGCGACCGCCAGCTTGAAGAGGTTTACTGAAACGCTGTCCGTCACGGTGACCTCATCGGGCGCGACGCCGGCCAGCCTTGCCAGCTTGGCGCCTGCCCGTGCGGGCAGGTCGAACCAGCCGGCATCATTCCATGACCGGATCAGGCCGCGGCGCCATTCCTCGCCAGCCGTGCGCGCAAGACGCTCTAGCGCGCCATGTGTCGCCGGTCCAAGCGAATGCCCGTCGAGATAGATCACGCCCTCAGGCAGGTCGAACCGCGCACGCATGGCACCCAGCGGATCGGCGCGGTCGAGCGCTTCGCAGTCCTGCCGTGTCCGGGGTATCTGGGTCATCCCGTATCTGCGATGACAGACCCCCGGCTTGCAATGCCCGCAATCCCTTGCAAGGGAACGATATGCGCAACTTTGTATCCATCCTGGCTCTGGCCGTCTCCGCCTGCTCTGGCCCCACGCCCCCGCCGGGCACGCGTGCTGCCGAGCAACCGCGCTACACCGCGCCTGCCCAGATCATGACGTGGAATGATCTCCTGTCGCGGCCGGAGGTCTCAGCGACTCACACCATCCAGTGGGGCGAGGGCCCCACCGATATTGCAGATCTCTGGCTGCCAGAGAGGGCAGGTCCGCATCCCGTTGTGCTGATGGTCCATGGCGGCTGCTGGCAGAAGGCAATTGCAGACCGCACGCTGATGAACTGGGCGGCGGACGATCTCCGCAAGCGCGGCATGGCTGTCTGGAATATAGAGTATCGCGGCGTCGACGAAGCTGGCGGCGGCTACCCAGGCACCTTTACCGATGTCGCCCGCGCCGCAGACGCG
>JBMOGP010000537.1:0-2420 GCA_049318285.1 Hyphomonadaceae bacterium | reverse complement strand
CCCAGCCCGGCGTGTCCGCCGGATGCGCGTTCAGGAAGCGGTATTCGAAGCGCAGGCGGTAGGGGCCATAGACGGGCTCCCTGTGGAACAGATGGCCAAAGCGCTCACCGAACTGGTCGTACTTGTCGTAGCTGACCACGATAGCCCCGTCGCGAACGCGGAAGGTATCTCGGTAATTCTCGCCCAGCGGAAAGCCGCGAACCTTGGGAATCCAGCCATCCAGCGTCTTGCCGTCGAACAGCGACTGCCAGGCCTCGCCGCCTTGCGGCATTGCGGTACATCCGCCAATGCAAAGCGCGATAGTCGCGACGGCAATGCGATTTATCCATGATTTCATGGCGATCTTCCTGACCCCTCACGCCTGCCCCGTGGACACGGCGCCTCACGCTGCTAACACTTGATCCTAGAACACGCGCGGCGCGCTGGCGACAGACCAGCCGAGCGCAAGGGAGGACGATACGTGATTCAGACACGCCTGTTCCTTATGATGCTTCTCCAGCTCGCGATCTGGGGCGCGTACATGCCGAAGCTGTTTCCCTACATGGGGCAGCTGGGTTTCGAGGCGTGGCAGCAATCGCTGGTCGGCAGCGCCTGGGGCATCGCGTCAATCCTCGGTATCTTCTTTTCCAACCAGTTCGCCGACCGTAACTTCTCGGCCGAGCGCTTCCTTGCCGTAAGCAACGTCATTGGGGGCCTGGCGCTTCTCGGCTGTGCGTACTTCACCGACTTCTGGTCGTTCTTCTGGTGCTATCTCGCCTTCAGCCTTGTTTACGTTCCGTCGATGTCGGTCTCCAATGCGATCGCCTTTGCCAACCTGCGCGATCCAGCCGCCCAGTTCGGCACGATCCGCATGGGCGGCACGATCGGCTGGATCATGGTCAGCTGGCCGTTCGTATTCCTGCTGAGCGCGGACGCCGGGCCGGAGCAAGTGCGCCTGATCTTCGTGGTCGCGGCCATCGTCTCGTTCGCCTTCGCCGCCTACAGCCTGACATTACCGCATACGCCGCCGCGCCGCGATGCAGCTGACAGCGATCCTCTGGCCTGGCGCAAGGCGATCAAGCTTCTGGGCATCCCGTCGATCGCCGTTCTGTTCGTCGTCACCTTCATCGATAGCGTTGTGCACAACGGCTATTTCGTGATGGCGGATGGCTATCTCACCAACCGCGTCGGTATCGACGCTAACCTGTCCATGATCGTGCTCAGCATCGGCCAGGTCGCCGAGATCGTGACGATGTTCATACTCGGCGCCGTACTGATCCGGATCGGCTGGAAGGCTACGATGATCATTGGCATCCTGGGTCACGCCGCGCGGTTCCTGGTGTTCGCGTTCTTCCCGGACAGCGTGCCGACGATCATAACGGTCCAGTTGCTGCACGGCGTCTGTTATGCATTTTTCTTCGCGACCGTGTACATCTTCGTCGACGCCGCCTTCCCGAAGGATGTGCGGTCCAGCGCACAGGGCCTGTTCAACCTGCTGATCCTTGGCATCGGCAACGTCGCCGCAAGCTTCCTCTTCCCGGCATTGATGGCTCAGTTCACGATCGGCGGGAGCGAGCCGGGGACGACCGCGATCGACTACCAGAAACTGTTCATGGTCCCGGCCGGCATGGCGCTTGTCGCCGTCCTGCTGCTGGCCTTGTTCTTCCGGCCCGCGGAGCGCGCGCCTGCAAGCGTTGCAGCGGCATGAGATTTCACAATGGAGCGAACCATGATCGATCTTTCCCGTCGCCGCTTCATGCAGGCTCTCGCCGCAACGGGCGCCGCGGCGCCGCTCGCTGCTGCGTGCCAGACCATGCCTAGCGGTCCGTTCTTTCAGGGACGCGCAGCGCCGATCGGCATCCAGCTCTATACGCTGTCGGACATGCTTGCGACCAACCTGGAAGGCGCCATCGCCGAAGTCGCACGGATCGGCTACAAGACGGTCGAAATCCCGTCCTATATGGGCAAGACGCCGGCGCAGCTTCGTGAACTGTTCTCGCGCAACGGCGTCGCTTGCAGCGCCGCCCACATCCAGATGGCGCCCGGAACGTCTGCAGCGCCTGGCCTGCGCGGCGACCTCGCCAAACTCGCCGCCGACATGCACACGCTGGGGACGGGCTTCGTCTATGCGCCATCCATGCCTGCGCCAGCAGATATCGGCCTGACGCCGAATGCGGGCGAAGGCTATGCCTTCATTGTCCGCGCCGCCGCCGCCATGGGCGAGGATCGCTGGAAGCGCTTTGCGAACGAACTGTCCGAAGTCGGCCGCAAGCTGAACGCCGACGGCATAAAGTTCGGCTACCACAATCACAACTATGAATTTGTGAAAGTCGGCAATCGTTCGGGCTTCGACATCCTGGTGCAGGAGAGCGATCCGGCAACGGTGTCGTTCGAACTCGACGTAGGCTGGGCGGCAGCTGCGGGCGAAGACATCCCGGCGC
>JBMOGP010000536.1:0-2428 GCA_049318285.1 Hyphomonadaceae bacterium | reverse complement strand
CGGCATGCATCGCATGCTCGTCCTTGCTCGAGATCGTCCAGTCCTGGCTGATCGCCGCCGTGCCAGTCCAAGCGCGAACGTTCTTGAATGCGTTGCCCCACACCATCGCCCAGGGCAGTCCGCTAACCAGCAGGAAAAGCGCGAACACCGACACCCACATGCCAACAACAGCATGGATATCGCGCCAGAACGTCTTCGCACCCTGTCCGATCCTTGGATAGAACACGCCGCCCAGCCCGCGCGCATTGCGTGGCCACCAGAGATAGAGTCCGGTCAGGATCATCACGATCGCCCAGGACGCCGCCAGTTCGACGACGAACGACCCTCCCTCGCCCATCATCAGCTCGCCATGCAATTTGAAGATCGCACGCTCCAGCGTGTTGCTTTCGTCCTGTGTCTTCAGGATTTCCAGCGTATCGGGATGCACATAGACACGCGTCCGGGCGCCGTCGCCGGAAATCAGCACGCGCGCCGCCTGGTCTGGATGTTCCGGCAACACGATACCGGCCAGCGACGATCCCGGGCGTGTCGCAAGCGCCGCATCGACAACTGCCTGCTGGGTCGCCGGCTGCCCGGTGCGCTCCAGCATGGCCACGTCGCGGTCGAACCACGCTTCGATCTGCGGACGGAACAGGTAGACAGACCCCGTAACCGCCAGCCAGATCACGAACGGAATGCAGATCAACCCGGCATAGAAGTGCCAGCGCCACAGCGTCCGGTAGACGGCGCCCCCTCCTTCCCGCTTCGGGCCGACCGTTTCGCGTGCTCCGACCGCTTTTGTCATTGCAGCTTCCTCAGAAATTGAACGAAACGCCGCCGAAGAGCGATCGCTCATCTCCCGGGAAGAAGACGTTGCGGGCGCCCGGCGCCGTCGCCGTGTTCCAGTTCACGACCGGGGTGAAGTTCGAGACGTAACGCTCGTCGAAGACGTTGCGGACATCGATGAAGACCATCGGCCCGTCCTCGAATTCGTAGCCGAGATTCAGGTTGACGATGGCATAGGTCCTGGCGCGGAAGGTGTTGGCGTAGTCGACCCACGCCTCAGACGCCGCAACTTCAATCGATGGCGCGATCCAGAAGTCGCCAACGCTTCCCTTCAGTTCGGCGCGATAGAAATGCTCCGGTACGATGGGCAGGCGGTTGTCGCCGTACTGACGGTCATCCGTGAAACGGAAGTCCGACCACATGTAGGTCTGCCTCAGCCGCAGTCCGTCGAGCATCTGCCAGTCGAGGCCAGCCTCAAGGCCCTGGTGCATCGTGCCATCGAGGGCGTTGAACGTGGCTGCGGGAATGCCAGCTGCCGGGTTCACCGAGAATGTCAGCAGTTCGTTCTCGATCTCGGCGCGATAGAGCGCGACATCCCAGATGAGATTGTTCGTCCGCCCGCGCGTGCCGATCTCGGCCGTCACGGCATCCTGTTCCTGCAGCGGCTGGAAGCCACCCGTTGTCGGGGCAAGACCGCCAAAGTTCGGGGGCTCCACCGAACGCGTGACGTTGCCATAGACCTGCATGCCGTCCGGCGTCTGCCAGATGAAGCCGACGCGCGGCGAGAACCATTCATAGGTTTTGCTGTCCGTCACCACCACCGCGCTCGGCGGCACGGAGCGAAAGTCGCGCTCGGCGCGACCGAACGAGCCGCCCGCCACCAGCGCGAAACCGTCCATTACGAACATGCGACCTTCGGCGAACACGTCGAGGCCGGTTGCATCCTGATAGCTCTGCGCCGTGAGCGCGCCGCGCGACCCATTGGCGTTGATCCACTGCTTGGCGTCGTTCTCGCCTGCCCGATATGAAAGGCCATAGAACGCGTCCGTCTTCATGCCGAAGAGTTCGCCTTCCCAATCGAGGCGGCCGAAGACACCCCAGTTGTCGCTTTCCTGGTGGATGACCTGGAAGATCGGGTGATCCAGCTCCTTGTGCGTTGCATAGACGCCGCCCTCCAGAACCGTGTTGGCGTCAAGCCGCCAGCGCGTCTGCACAGCTGCGCGCTGAACACTCTGGTCCCGCTGGTAATTGCCGACCCCCACGCCGTTTCCGATGTTGCCGGGATTGGCGCGCTCAGGCGAATTGTACGCCTGCGTCAACGAGAGCGCTCCTGGAATCTGCTGGTGGATGTAGCCGCCCGAGACGTAGGCGCGGACTTCCTGATCGTCGCCGAACGTGTAGCCGAAATTGCTTGATGCGAACTGCCACTGGCCTTCGCTCTGCTGGCGCCAGCCATTGGACTTGTAGCCCGACACGGCGCCGAAAGCGTCCCAGTCGCCCCATTGCCCGCCAATGCTGGCATGCGCGCGCGCCGTGCCGTAGTCGCCGCCTTCCACCCGCAGCACGCCATTCTCAGGCATGGTCTTGCCGTTCGGCGTGATCATGTTGATCGCGCCGCCCAGCAACGCGCCGCCATAACGCAGCGCATTGCCGCCCTTGTAGA
>JBMOGP010000535.1:0-2430 GCA_049318285.1 Hyphomonadaceae bacterium | reverse complement strand
CCTGCGCGCGCAACTGCGCCGCCGCCGGCGCCCCCGAGGGGAAGCCGAAGTCGTATTTGCTGGCGTCGTAGCGGCCGGCGATAGCGCGCGAGCCGGCCTTCTCCACCGTCACCGCAATACCCTGCTTGGCGAGCGCGGCCACCACGCGCGGATCGGCGAAGAAGGCTTCCTTCTCGCTGCCGATGAGGCCGCGCACGCTGATCTGGCGAGCGGCCTCGATCTGCGCCGTGGCCTGCGCCGCGCGCTCCTCGCCGACGCTGCGGTTGGAGTACCAGATGCCGCCACCCACCGCCACCAGCAGCAGCGCTGCCAGTGCCGGAGCCACGAACCTGCGCATTTCCACGTGAGGACCCTTTCCTTGCGTCGATCAGCGTCATTCGGGTGAACCCGATGATGACGGCATATGATGACGATGTCCTGAATATGTGGCCTTGGAGCGCCCTCGTCAAGCCCGCACGGGGGTCGTGGCTATGTCGCGCGGCGCTGCACTGCTACTTGCAGGCCAGGATCGCCTCGAAAATCATCAGCTCGCCGCAGTTCGTGCAGTGCTTCATAGGCAACACGGTTCACGGATCCACCGCAAGACCCCGGATCAGGCCGCCCCGAAGCGGCCTGTACTGAGTACGGGCTGATGGCCGAGAGTGTGAGTCGGTCGAAGTTCCTGACAGCTGCCGTTCGCATGCGCCCGCCCCAGCACGGCTGCCGGGGCGGGACCGCTCATCTGCGGTGGCGTCATGTCTCCGTCTGCTCCGAGATTTCCAGGGCGTCGTCGACCTCAATGCCGAGGTATCGCACGCTCGATTCGAGCTTCGAATGTCCAAGGAGCAGCTGTACGGCGCGCAGGTTCTTCGTGCGCCGGTAGATCAGGGTTGCCTTCGTCCTTCGCATCGAGTGCGTCCCGTACTCGGCACGGTCCAGGCCCAGTTCGTCGACCCAATGCCCGAGGATGCGGGCGTACTGTCGAGTGCCCAGATGGGGTGAGCCGTGAAGCCGGCTCGGGAATAGGTAGTCCTCGGACTTCAGCCCAGCCTGCTGCATCCAAGCCTGCAAGGCGTCCCGGGTCGCCTGCGTGATCTCGAACTGCACCGGGCGCTGGGTCTTGTGCTGCATGACGATGGCGCGCGT
The DNA here is from genome assembly GCA_049318285.1 of Hyphomonadaceae bacterium. Lineage (GTDB taxonomy): Bacteria > Pseudomonadota > Alphaproteobacteria > Caulobacterales > Hyphomonadaceae > UBA7672. Next base: position 1,305 of record JBMOGP010000535.1, on the reverse strand, counting down.
TGCCACCTGGTCGCCATGGCACACGTCTCGGACCTTCAGAGCAACGATCTTGCCTTTGTTCCACGGCTCGCGATGAACCGCGCTGTCTGTGGTTCCCATGACGGATCTCCATGCATCTGGCGGCACCGCGCCGCCGCCGGGGCGCCAGCACCGAACGTGATGCCGGATGTCCATCATTGACATCCTTGGATATCATGGGCGGGTCACGATCAAGGAGACTGCCCGTGGGCATGAATGTCAACCTCACGCCGCAGCTGGAGGAGCTGGTCCGGTCCAAAGTGGCCTCTGGCATGTACACCTCAGCCAGCGAAGTCGTGCGCGAGGCGCTGCGCCTGATGGACGAACAGGACCGGCTGCGCGCCGCCAAGCTCGAGCAGCTGCGCCAAGACATCCGCCTGGGCCTGAACAGCGGATCGAGCCAGACATGGAGTGCCGAGGAGGCCAAACGAGAAGGCCGGGCGCGGCGCGCTCGCAAGTCCGCATAGTCGGCGACGGCACGCGTCACCCGCCGGCCGCTGGCGGCGGCCGATATCCTGGACATCTGGGATCACATCGCCGAAGACAGCCTGGATCAGGCCGATCGGTGGATCGACAAGCTGGACGAGAAGTTCGGGATCCTCGCGACACAACCCTTGATGGGGCGCGCTCGGGAAGAGCTGGCGGCTGATCCGCGCAGCTTTCCGTTCGGGCGGTACGTCATCTTCTACATGCCGGCCCAAGACGGCATCGATGTCGTCCGCGTGCTGCACAGCGCACGCGACGTCGATGCAGCCTTCGGCGAGGAGTTGTAGCCACTGCGTCCGGAGGCCCGAAAGCCGACCTTGAGTCTCGGCTCTCGGCCAGGAGCCGTCGATCACGACGGGCAGCTCTGCGGAGCGCGACTTGAAAGTGCGCCGACCGAAGGCTGGAACGTCCCTCTGGTTGCAGCAAGAAAAGCCAGCGGGTGTTGGGGTACTTGACAACAAGAAAGAATGTTGTCATATTCTCCAACAATGAAGGCACAGCCTCTGATCCGTCGTCGTGTCGTGCTGGCACCAGACGCATTCGCGGAGATCGTCGTGTGGCGGGTGCCCGAGCCTGTGACGCCTTCGTCACACGCCCTCAAGTACCGGCTCGCGTATGTGGTCGGCGGGGAGTGCGTCCTGCGCTACGACAACGAACGAGGCAAAGGCGATCATCGGCATGCGGACGGGACAGAGGCTGCGTATGCCTTCACCCATGCAGATCAATTGATGGCCGATTTCGAGGCAGACGTGATGAGGTGGAATCGTGAACACGGTCGTTCTTGAAGTTCGCTCTCTGGCT
>JBMOGP010000534.1:0-2435 GCA_049318285.1 Hyphomonadaceae bacterium | reverse complement strand
GAGCTGGCCTGGGCGGTTGGCTTCCCCGATGCGACGGGCATGCGCGCGCAGGGCGCCGTCGTCGGCAAGAACATCTTTGTGCCGGTGGCGGATGCCGGCGCGATGTATGCCTTCGACATTTCAGTTCCCGACAAGCCCTGCCTGCAATGGGTCTACAACACGCCGGGCGGCGCGCCGCTGCGCACCAGCTCGGCCTTCGGCGTGGTTGATGGCGTGCCGCTGCTGGTGTTCTCGGGGCAGGACACGACCGTGCACGCAGTCGATGCGCGCACGGGCAAGGCCGTGTGGACAAGGCATGTCGGGACATACTCCTATTCAACGACGACCGGCACGCCGAGCGTACTGACCGACCGCGTCATCGTGCCCGTGGCGCAGTTCGAGATCGTGTTCGCCGGCGACAACAAGGTCCCCTGCTGCACCAATCATGGCTATGTGCTGTCGCTTGATCCGAAGACCGGCGCGCAACAATGGCGCTATGACACCATGCCGGACGCAACTCATGTGAGGGACCGCGGCGATGGCAAGTCGCTGACGGGTCCGTCGGGCGCGCCGATCTGGAATTCACCGGCGATCGATGAAAAGCGAAACCTCATCTATTTCGCAACCGGTGAGAGCAATTCCCCGCCCGCGCACAGGAACACCAATGCGGTGATCGCGGTGGACCTGAAGACCGGCAAGGAAAAGTGGAGCTTCCACGCCACGCCAAACGACATCTACAATATCGGCTGTGACCTGAAATCGAAGCCGGAGCTGCTGAACTGCACCAGCGCGCCAGAGACAGTCTATCGCGATGTCGACTTTGGCGCATCGGTGATCCTCGGCACGCACAGCGACGGCAAGCAGCTGGTCTATGCCGGTCAGAAGTCAGGCTCGGTCTGGGCGTTCGAACCCGAGACAGGCAAGGTTGCATGGCGCAGGCCGCTTGGCACAGGCGGCGCGCTCGGCGGCGTCCACTGGGGCATCGCCTACGACAAGGATACGGTCTATGCCCCGATCTCCACGGTCGGCGTGCCGATCAAGGGCGAATGGGATTTCGACGCATCGATCAAGCCGGGCCTCTATGCGCTCGACGCCCGGACGGGCAAGATAAAGTGGCAGTACAATCCCGAGCTCCCTCCCGGCTCCCCCGGCCTGCCGCCGGGCACGCCGCCGATCTATCCCGTGCAACCGATCGCGATGTCGGCAGCTCCTGCTGTGATCGACGGCGTGGTGATCGCAGCGACACTCGATGGCCGGCTGCATGCACTCGACTCAACGACTGGCAAGCTGCTGTGGATCCAGGCGACAGCGAAGGCGTACACCACCGCCAATGGCGTGCCCGGCAAGGGCGGCGCAATCGACGCTGCATCGATCTACGCCGCCAACGGCCTGATCATCGCGAATTCCGGTTACGGCTCGTTCGGCCAGACCCCGGGGAATGTGATCCTGGGGTTCAAGCCGGGGAACTGAGGCGCCGCTAGAGGAAGCTCTTCGCCAGTTTGTCGATCGCCATGATCTGACGCATCAGCTCCTCGAGCTGGTCGAGCGGCACCATGTTGGGGCCGTCTGATGGCGCCTTGTCGGGGTTCTCGTGCGTCTCGATGAAGACGGCGGCGATACCGACGGCTGCGGCTGCGCGCGCGAGGACCGGCACATACTGACGCTGACCACCCGAGGTCGTGCCCTGCCCGCCGGGCTGCTGCACCGAATGCGTCGCATCGAACACCACCGGCGCGCCGGTGGCGGCAAGTTCCGGCAGCGCGCGCATGTCCGATACGAGCGTGTTGTAGCCGAAGCTCACGCCGCGCTCGCACACCAGCACATCACGGCAGCCAGACTGCACCAGCTTGTTGACGACATTCTTCATGTCCCAGGGCGCGAGGAACTGGCCCTTCTTGACGTTCACCGGCTTGCCCGTCTGGGCCGCGGCAACAAGCAGGTCGGTCTGGCGCGAGAGAAAGGCGGGGATCTGCAGCACGTCGACGGCCTGCGCCGCCTCGGCGCACTGGTCCGGAAGGTGAACGTCGGTGAGCACCGGCAAGCCCGACGTCTCGCGGATCTCCGCGAAGATGGCGAGCGAGTCGTTGAGACCGAGGCCCCGCGCCGTCGAGATGCTGGACCGGTTCGCCTTGTCGAACGAGGTCTTGTAGATCATGTGCGCGCCAACCCGGTCCGCGATCTCGCGGATGGCGGCCGACATCTCCAGCGCGTGCGCCCGGCTTTCGAGCTGGCAGGGCCCGGCAATGAACGCCACAGGCAGGCTTTGCCCGATGCGGACGGTTCCGCGCGGGGCCGGGATTTCAACGATGCGGTTGGGTGTGAGGTCGAGGCCGTCTGCCATGGCGGGCTCCTGTTCTTGGGGCCGTAAGTTCTGGGGGCCATATGGCGCCATTGTTGGGCGGGCGCCAGACGCCAGCTGGAACCATTCCGGAAACAGAGTGTCGCGGGCCCTACTC
>JBMOGP010000533.1:0-2448 GCA_049318285.1 Hyphomonadaceae bacterium | reverse complement strand
GACCCCGTCCCGCCCCGTCAAGCGCCCGCCGCGTCTTGCCAGGCCCAAGCCCACAGCCATGCCGCGTCAGGCCCCGGCCGCGCCGGTCGCTCGCGGCGGCAACGCCCTCGCCGTCCGGGCTGAACCCGTCCAGACACATGTCGCCCACGCCGAAGCCAACGTCGAACCCAAACGCCTGTCGAATGGCGACATGGTCACCGTCCTGACGGTGAAGGACACCATGTGCAAATGGCCGATCGGCGATCCCGCCGACCCCGCCTTCGGCTTCTGCGGTCACGGCGCCACGGCCGGCTCGCCCTACTGCGCCGAGCACGCCCGCGTCGCCTTTCAGCCAGCGAAAAAGCGCGAACGCCGCGCCCGCGAGTTCGACTACATCCAGCGGCTTGCCGGCTGACCCTTCTCAGTTCTACCCGCGACGGCGCCGCCCCGGAGTTCTCGAACTCCGGGGCGGTTTCGCTTTAGCTTCGGGTTTGAGCCCCTCAAATCCCGCGGTGGTTGAAGGTTCCGGCCTCTCGCCTTGCGTCGGACCACCCGAAACGCTTTCCTGGAAGACAACTTCGCAGGCAGGCAGCGCCCGCTCATTCTGGCCGGTCCCGCCCCGCGCCCGCGACCCTCAGCCAGAAAGACCGTTCAGCGGCGCACCGTTGGCGGCGCCGCGCTACTGACCGGTGAACCGGGCAGGACGTTTCGCCAGGAATGCCGCAACGCCCTCGCGGTGATCCTTCGTCTGGCCCGCGAGGCGCTGGTTGTCGCGCTCCGTGGCCATCGCCGCCTCGAACGACTGGTCCGCCGCCGACCACGCCATGCGCCGGATCATCGCCAGCGATTTCGTCGGCCCCGCCGCCAGCGCCCGCGCGAGCTCCAGCGCCGCAGGCATCACCTGCTCGTCGGGCACAAGCCGATTGATCATGCCCCACGCCAGCGCTTGCGCCGCCGGAATGCGCTCACCCAGCAGCATCATTTCCATCGCACGCGCCCGGCCGATGCTGCGCGCCAGCAACCAGCTCGATCCACCATCCGGCACCAGCCCGATCCGCGCGAACGCCTGCAGGAAGAACGCACTCTCCCCACACACGACCATGTCAGCCGCCAGCGCGAAGGAGCAGCCGACGCCAGCCGCTGACCCCTTCACCGCGGAGACCCATGGAAACGGCGCATCGCGCAGGCGAAGCATCAGGGGATTGATGTGGCTTTCGAGGACACTGCCGGAATCTGATGGACCATCGCTCCTGCGATCGCCCATGCCAGCAGACAGGTTCGCACCGGAACAGAACGCACGCCCCGCTCCCGTCAGCACCATGGCCCGCGCCGAACCACTGATCGCGTCGAGCGCTGCGCCGATCTCCTCGATGGTCCTGAGCGTGACAGCGTTCAGTGTCGCCGGATCGTTGAGCCGGATGATTGCGACATCGTCCTCGCGCGCAAGCTCAATCGTCATATAGGTCATCGGCCACGGCCTTTCCTGTTCATCGGGGAGCACGCTCGCGCAACATGCGGGACCGCGCCAGGGCATGGCCCTGGCTGCAAACGGCGCACCCTTCAACGCCATGCAGGCTGAGTGTGATGCAAAAGCACAGCCAGACGGCATGCTGGATCAGTGCGGCCCAAAAGCCGAGGACGTTTTCAGGGAGCTCACGTCACGCGAGCCTGCCGCACGCCAATCGCCACAGCCATCGCCAGGCCTGGCGGACGTTCGTCTGGCAGTCACGCCTAGACCAGTCCGCTCAGCGCCTTCACGTCTGCACTGTCGTGGAAGACGGTCGTATCGAGATCCTTCTGCGCCCAGCCGAGGTGGTCACGCAGCAGGCCTTTGAAGACCTGGCGTGCATCGACTGTCGGCATCAGATCGCGGTTCTCGAACAGGGCAGACGATCTCAGCGAAGGCCAGTCACCATACATGCGGCCACCCTTGATGGCGCCGCCGGCAAGGATGGCAAGGCCGCCCGTACCGTGATCTGTGCCGCCACCGCCATTGACGCGCACAGTGCGGCCGAACTCCGAGACAGCAATGACTGCGGTTGTCGTCCAGGCAGGTCCAAGCGCGATCTTCAGCGCCTTGATACCATTGTCGAGCGCCGTGAAGCGTTGCTGAAGGGCAGCGTTCTGGCCGGTATGGGTATCCCAGCCATCCAGGCTGACGACGGCGACTTCCGGGCCATCGGGCTGCGCGAGGAACTTCCCGGCAGCCTCCAGTTGTGCAGCATACAGCCCGGGACGACCAGGCCCCCCGCCCATGGCTTTCATCTCCATCGCGCCGGCAATGGACTCAGCGCCAAGCGCGCTGATGAGGGCAGGCTTGAGGACGGGATCATCCTCGTAGAGGTCGAGGAGGCGGGCCAGCGTATCGTCGCTGGCCTCAGGCAGAACCGCAGGCGACCAGGATGTCGTCTTCGTGGACGCACCACGCAGGATGAGCGGCTGAGATGGGCCGATCGAGACAGCGCTGTA
>JBMOGP010000532.1:0-2450 GCA_049318285.1 Hyphomonadaceae bacterium | reverse complement strand
GACTTCACCGACTTCGCATTCGGAATCCCGTGGTCGTCCAGAATGCCGACCAGCCTGCTCGCCGATCCCACGCTCCACGCCGCGACGATCACCTTCTTGTTGGCCGCCTGCCGCTCGCGGATGTGCCGCACAACCGCATCGAACAGGTTGGCGTTCGGGTCCGCGCGCTCCAGCACGAAGCTCCGTCCCGGCTTCGCGCGCCCCACCAGCCCCTCGATCTGCCCCGCCGCCTGCTCAGGTGCGTTCTGCGTCGTGAACGAAACAGTCGCGTGGCGCTTCAGCGCCTCGCCCAGCTCCGTCGGCGTCAGATACAGCCGCTCCGGTGGCAAAACATGCTGCGTCAGCCCGCCCGCCTTCGCCGCGCTGCGCCGAACTTCGAAATACTCTTCCGCCTGCGCGATCCGCTCGCTTGCCGCCTCTGCCGTCTGCGGATCAAGCCCGATCAGAGCCTTGTCGCCCACATAGTCGAAAACCGTCTCCAGCTCCTCGTAGAACAGGGGCAGCCACTGCTCCACGCCCTGCCGGCGAATGCGCTCGCGCGCCGCCTCGTATGTCGGGTCGCCCCCGGGCGAACCAAACGCCGCCAGGAAATTCCTTCTCAGGAGCGAAAGCGCATCATCCGAGAAATCGATCTCGCTCACCGGCGCGAGCACGATCCCCTTCAGCTCCACCGTCGAGCGCTGCGTCTCCGGATCGAAGTATTTCGCGCCCTCCAGCTCGTCACCAAAGAAGTCGAGCCGCACCGGCTCCGGCATGCCCGCCGCAAAGATGTCGACGATGCCCCCGCGCATAGAATACTCGCCCTGCTCGCGCACGGTCGACGCACGGCTGTAACCATTGATGTCGAGATACGCCCGCACCTTGTCCGTCGGTACTCTATCGCCCACACGCGCCACAAACCCCGCCAACCCCATGTGCGAGCGTGGTGGCACGCGCTGCACAGCGCTCGACGCCGTCGTCACCACCAGCGCCGCCGGCGACCCCACATTCCGGCTTGCGAGCCGCGCCAGCGCCGCGCACCTCTGAGCCGACACACTGGGCGAAGGGCTAACCCGGTCATAGGGCAGACAGTCCCACGCCGGCAGGTTGATCACTTCCAGCAGAGGCACAAAGAACCGCGCTGCCGCCGCCGCCATGAACGCGTGCCGGTCATCCCGCGCCATGTAGAGTGAGGCCCCTCCGCGCTTCTGCGCCGCCTCCGCCATGAGACGTACGTCCGCAATGAACGGCGTCTCAAAGACCCGAACCGGCTTTTTCTGGCTGGCCAGAGCGTCCCAGACGCGCATGTGCACCTACTCGACAAATAGCCCATCGACCCGGACGCCTCGATGAGCGTCAGGCCGGCAAGCTTTTTCTGCGCGCGAGGACCCGCGTCGCATCACCTATCTGGGCGCGGCATACCGGAATGAAAGAAGCAGGTCGAGCACTTCCGATCGCAGCGCAGCATCCGGCTCGCCCCGCCCCATGATCCAGTCCAGAACGTGCTGGTCCGGGATATCCAGAACCGCCTCAAACTCGCTCAACTGGCGTTCATCGAACCGCGCCATATGCGCGTCCGTGAATTGCTGCATGTAGAGATCCAGCTCCCGCATCCCCCGCCGGTCTGACCGGAACTTCAGCTTGCGCCGCCATGTGTCGAGATCGCTCATCGGCGCTCTCTAGACCCGGCCGCCCGCGAACGCCAGCAGCTCTAGAAACTGCGTTCCCCGGTCATCGTCTCCCACCACAGACGAAAATCGCCCATCAGGCTGAAGCCGGGATACACGAACGTCGCAGGACGGTTCTTCTCGAAGAAGAAATGCCCCACCCAGGCAAATCCATACCCGATGAACGGTATAGCCAGGAGCCAGCGCCAGTCGAGAAACCACACCGACGCAAAAAGGCACAGCACGACAATGCTCGTCCCGACCACGTGCAGCCGCCGGCTCACGACATTCACGTGCTCGCTGAGGTAAAACGGATAAAAGTCGCGGAAGGTATGGTAGCGTTCGGTCATGCCAAGATGATCGCCCCGCCGCGCCACAACCGCAAGCCGTCAGGCAGCCGGTGCTCCCGTCCGGGCGCGGGCCCACTGGCCATGCAGCACGAAAATTACGATCGCAAACACCCGTTCGATCCCCGCCCACGCCGCCGCAGATACAATCGGAGCAACCCGAACATAGCCCGACACCAAGCCTATCGCCGCCAGTGCGAGGCCCAGCAGCCAGTAGGTCTTCATCCCGTACATCACCGCAAAGGTCAGATAGCGGCCGCCAATGACCAGCAGCACTGCCGGGAAGAGCTATTCGATCATCTGTATCTGCGCCGCGAAGGCGAGCGGAAAGCAGAGCAGTATCCAGACCGTGTTTGCCGCCGCCAGCGACGCCAGCGGGTTGCCCTTCGCGTGGGTCGCGCGCCCGCCCAGGATTTTGCCGATCACCACCCCCACCGGAAAGATGAACATCCCGCCG
>JBMOGP010000531.1:0-2450 GCA_049318285.1 Hyphomonadaceae bacterium | reverse complement strand
CCGGAGCATTTGTGGTCATAGAGTATGGCCGGTAGTCCGAAGGACGGGGCCTCGGACAGACGTACATTCCGGGGTATGACTGTCTGGTAAACCTTGGAGCCGAGATAGGTTCGCACTTCTGTGGCGACCTGGTCGGAGAGGTTGTTCCGCTTGTCATACATGGTCAGCACGACGCCCTGCACTTCGAGATCGGGATTGAGGCCCGAGCGCACCAGCTCGATGGTGCGAAGGATCTGCGAGAGACCTTCCATTGCCAGGAACTCGCACTGCAGCGGCACGAGCACGGCGTTGGCCGCAACCATCGCATTGATCGTGACGGTCGACAGCGAGGGCGGGCAATCGATCAGCACCGTGTCGTAGTCACGGCCCAGTTTCGCGTACACTGCGAAGGCCTGCCTCAGCTTGAAGTTCTTCTCAGGATCATTGTGCAGCATGGTCTCGACGCCGGCGAGGTTTTCATCGCCCGGGATGAGATCGAGGTTCGGCACTTTCGTTTTCACGATCGCATCGACCATGCCGCCATCGCCGACCAGCACGTCATAGCTGGTCTTGGCGCGCGCCATCGGTTCGACACCAAGACCGGTCGATGCGTTGCCCTGGGCATCGCAATCCATCACGAGCACACGCTTGCCCACTGCGGCGAGCGCGGTGCCGAGATTTATGGCGGTCGTGGTCTTGCCCACTCCGCCCTTCTGGTTGGCGACGGCGATGACGCGCATCAGGCCCTCCGGGGTTCGATCGACGAAACTGTCAGCACGCGCCCTTCCGGACTGGAGAGGCTTTCCCGCTCGGCGACCTTGAAGGTCCAGGAGCGGCGCGCCTCGGCCAGTTCGGCGGCCGTGTCCCTACCTTTCATCAGCAGGGCCTTACCGGAAGGTTTAAGCCATGCGTAACCATACCCCAAAAGCTTGGGCAGCGGCGCCAGCGCCCGGGCCGTGAGCAGGTCGAAACGATCCCTGACAAGTGAGGCCGGCGGGTCCTCGATGCGTGTGTTCAGAACCCTTGCAGGCAGGCCGACTTCGGCAATAGCAGCTTCAAGGAACTCGGTTTTCCGGGGGCTCTTCTCGACGAGCGTCACCGCGGCGCCGGGTCGCTCGACCATGGCGGCTGCGATCAGCAGCCCGGGAAATCCGGCCCCGGAGCCGAGATCAACAATATTCCTGTCCTCCGGCCCGATCTGATCGAGCAGTTGCAGGCTGTCGAGCACATGGCGCCGCCACAGGTGGCGCCCCTCGCCGGGGCCAATCAGGTTGATTCGCTCCCGCCATACGTCCAGCACGGCGAGGTATGAACGAACGCGCCCGAGTGTTTCACGTGAAACACCGGTCAGGCCGGCTGCATCCTCTGGCCCGAAGCCATCTTCATCGTGGGCAGGCCAGGGCATCACTCGAACCTTCCGTAAGCACATTCGCGTTGGTCAAGGGAGGCGTGCTTCCGGCGCGGCTCGCCAGCGCCAGCCACAAGCCCATCACCCCTGAGCCGCCCGCCCAACCTTCCTGGCCGTCCGCTTCAGATGCCCGAGCACGGCCGTGATCGCCCCGGGCGTCATGCCTTCGATGCGCGCCGCCTGGCCCAGCGTCGCCGGCCGCACGGTCGACAGCTTGTCCTTGGCCTCATTCGAAAGTCCGCCGATGGCGCGATAGTCGAGATCGGCCGGCAGACGCATGTCTTCGTCCTTGCGGAAGGCAACGATGTCCGCCTCCTGCCGGTCGAGATAGCCGGCGTAAGCGGCCTCGATCTCCATCTGCTCGGCGACCTGAGGGCTGACATCGGAGAGTTCCGGCCACACGCTGCGCAGCCGCGTGAAGTCGACGCCATCGTAGGCAAGGATGTCCAGCGCGTTGCGCCGCCTGCCATCGAGGTTGATCATTATGCCGTGGCTGCGCGCCTCGTTCGGCGTAAGCGTCAGTGCGTTGAGCCTGGCGCGGGCCGCCTCGATCGATGAACGTTTCACGTGAAACGCTTCACGCCTGTGGGCGCCCACGACCCCTGCGCCAACACCCTCTTCCGTCAGCCGCTGGTCGGCATTGTCCGCCCGCAGGCTCAGCCGGTATTCGGCGCGCGAGGTGAACATGCGATAGGGCTCAGACACGCCCCGCGTGACGAGGTCGTCGATCATCACGCCGATATAGGCGCGGCTTCGATCCAGGATGTATGGGTCGTTGCCGGCTGCGAAACGCGCCGCATTGAGACCGGCCACAAGTCCTTGTCCTGCAGCCTCTTCATAGCCTGTCGTGCCATTGATCTGGCCCGCGAGGTAAAGGCCGGGCAGGCGCTTCACGGCGAGGTCAGGCGTCAGCTCGCGCGGGTCGACATAGTCGTATTCGATTGCATAGCCGAAGCGCAGGATCTCGACGTGTGCGAGGCCGTGGATCTTGCGGATGAACGCTTCCTGCACGTCCTCGGGCAGAGAGGTCGAAATCCCGTTGGGATAGATGGTGTCGCCATAC
>JBMOGP010000530.1:0-2451 GCA_049318285.1 Hyphomonadaceae bacterium | reverse complement strand
CATGCGCGGCCGCGCCTGCCGATCATGGAAACTGTCGCCCAGCGCAATCACCGTCCGGGGCGAGAAGACCTGCATCAACCGTCCGACCCGCGCCAATGTCGCGCGCGTGTCATAGGGTGGAAGCATCTGTCCACGCGCCGCATAGGAAGAGGCCTTCTCGAAGTGCAGGTCGGACACAACCAGGACCCCCGGCTCATCCCACCACAAGGCGCCGCACATCAGGGCTTGAACGCGCTGCCCTGCGAGGGACAGCAGAAGTCCTGGCTGAATTTGAGATGGTGACAAGAGATCGTGCATTCCCGGGAACCGTGCGGGGCGTCGGCCCCTACGTCAACAGCAATGGCGCCTGCAACCGGCACGTCTCAAGTTGATGGGTGGAGGTCATTGCAGACGTGCTATCGTGGGCCCTGCGGACCGAGGCATAAACCGTTATCCGCCATCAGGGGAGACGTCCATGATCCGTACCTGCAGCTTGACCCTAATCGTGGCTCTCATCAGCGCGTGTACGGTCTCGCCGTCGATCTCACGCTCCAGGACCACGCTTGGAAAAGTGGATATGGCAGACCTCGACTGCCGGCGTGAGAAACCAGCGGGTTCCCATATCGGGCGCACGATCTGCGCTTCACCCGAAGCATGGTCCAAGTATGAACGTAACGAAGGGTCGAAGTCAGAGGCGATGCTCGGTGAAATCCAGGACAACACGGACAACCGCAAACTCTACCCGGGCATGCGCGCTGAGTGAGCAGCTCACCGGGAGCTCCCCCGGCAGTCTCGGCCTCACAAAACTCCGGTTTACGTTCAGACATTTGACCCGCCACCATGCTTGCCGGCCGGTTCGTTGGCGGCAGAAGCGCATGGCGCTAACGATTTGACGCAAGTCGCAGATAAGACGGCGTCGATATGGGCGCCTCATCACGCCAGGTCGTGTCGGTCAGTGCGCGTGACGGGCTCGAGCTTGCCGAGACGGGTCTGCAAGACGCAGTCCGAATGGGAAAGGTAGGACGCTGCGTTCGGGGACTCCGATCAATCCTACAGGACGGATCCGGTGTTCAGGAATCGCTGACTTCGCGCGCGCCTAGCTCATTGCATCCCGTACCAGATCGTCCTCCGCTTCGCGCAGGATCGCCTCGGCCGCGTCGCCGGAGAATACGGGCTCCTTGCCCATCTCCAGCATCACCGGCACGGCAAAAGGCGATATCTGATCCAGTTTTGCATGCACGATCTTGCCTTTGATGCGCTTCAGCGCCTGGCCCAGCCGGCGGATGTCCAGCAAGCCGTCGCCTGCGTCCTGCCGCGCTGCCTGCAGCAGGATGTGATCGGGCTCATGTGATCGCAGCACGTCATAGATCAGATCGGTGGAGAAGGTAATCTGACGCCCGGTCTTCTCGTGTTTCGGCATCCGCCGCTCGATCAACCCGGAGATAAGGGCATTGGTCCGGAAGGTCCGCTTCATCAGTGCGCTCTCGTCCAGCCATGAATCCAGATCATCGCCCAGCATGTCCTCATGAAACAACTGGTCGAGGTGTTCGCCCCGCATGTCCTCCATCGCCCACACCGCCAGCGCATACTCCGAGGCGACAAAGCCCAGCGGCTTCAGACCCGAGCGCTCCAGCCGCCGCGTCAGCAGCATTCCCAGCGTCTGGTGCGCCAGCCGTCCCTCAAACGGATAGCAGACGAGGTAGTGCCGCTCGCCGCGCGGAAACGTCTCCACCAGCAATTGGTCAGCCTCCGGGATAATCGATTTACGCTCCTGCACCTCGAACCATTCGCGAACCTGGTCGGGCAGGTGCTTCCATCCCTTGCGATCATGCACGATGCGGCGCACACGCTCCGCCAGAAATGTCGTCAGCGGAAACTTGCCGCCATTGTAGCTTGGTATCGCAGGGTCAGGATCGAACGTCTTCGTCACCAGCGCTTCCGTGTCCGATACGCCCTCGAACCGCAACACCTCGCCAGCGAACAGGAAAGTGTCACCCGGCGTCAGCATCTCGAAGAAATACTCCTCCATCTCGCCAAGCTTGCGCCCCGGCCGCATCAGCCGCTTGTTCTCGGAAGCCTTGATGAAGGACACCATCCGCACCGTGATCATGGGGTCCTCCACGATCACGCCGACATTCATGCGATGCTGCCGCCGCACATCGTCATTGCGCGCGCGCCAGACATTGTCGGGAAACCGCACGATCCGCCGGAAGCGGTCATAGGTCTTCAGCGCATAGCCGCCGGTCGCCACCAGATCGACCACACGCTCCCACGTCTCCCACCCAAGATCGGCATACGGCGCCGCCTGCCGCACTTCATCGTACAGCTGCACCGCGTCGAAGCCTTCTCCGCAAGCGCGCGCCATCACATGCTGCGCCAGCACGTCGAGCCCGCCCCGCCGTGGTCCGCCGCCGTCCAGCTCCCCCGCCGCGACCGCCTCAACCGCCGCACGGCACTCCAGCACCTCAAAGC
>JBMOGP010000529.1:0-2468 GCA_049318285.1 Hyphomonadaceae bacterium | reverse complement strand
CAGCCCACGCTTGCCCTTCATCAGGTCGCCAGTGGGAAAGGACCATTTCGACATGACCGGCTCCTGTTCGCTGAAGGTCGCGGGGTAGGGGAGCCGGGCTGGGGCGTCAAGCCAATGCAGAGGTCGCGGGATATCGCGCAGATCTTGTCATGAGCGCTGATGCATCACGCGGCGCGAACCCCTTACCCAAGGTCCGTCGTGCGCAGGCTGACGCCCCCAGGTGATCAGTTGTTTGCGGTCAATGGGATCGATGATGCGGCCGATCTCCGCGACTTTCGCAACCGGAATGCCGATGAGCCCAGCATGACGACCGATCACGTCTTCGCTTTCCGCTATATAAACTCAGGATGCAGGGCGCACTGAAGCGGCCCTTCATCATGATCAGCGAGAAGATCAGTTCCTGCGCGACGGCGCCGCCAAGACCACCGTCTGGCCTGTCGCCACTTGCCCGATGACGTCGCGCGACGAATGCCCGTACTTGCAAATCCAATCCGGCCACAGCGGCGGCTGGCGGCATCTGCTCGCCGCTCACATCCAAGGCGTGCTGCAGCCTGTTCAGGGATCACGCCTGACTGCGCGACGCACTAAGGCTACAAGCCGAGCCGCTTTCGCAGACTGCCGCCGCCCTTGCCGTAGCTGAGATCGAACAGCCGATCCCGTCCTGACAGCCATAAATCCACACGGTCGGAGAAGCCGTTGTAACGGACCTCCATCACCCGCCGCGAACCGCCAAGATACCAGGTCTGGCCAGCCTCGCATCCCTTCGCCCCGGGCAAGGATGCAAAGGCTGGCACCTTCCCATCCTTCGCCGCCTGCAGGATCGCCGCCTCCAGCTTCGGTTCAAACACCGCTGCAATCCGCGTCACATCGCCGGACGCTTGCGCCACGCAGAATCCCCGGACGAGCCCGCGCAGCTTTTCGGCGGCCGCGCCCTCGCGCATCTCCATCATCGGAACGCAGGCTCCAAGCAGCAGCGCCGCCACCATGGCCGTTCTCATTCCCACGCAAGCGCCTCCTCGGCCGTTGCAAATTCATTCCGCCCTTTTGCCTTGAGCGTCGAGGGATCAAGCGCCCGCCATTTTCCGTCTAGGCCGCGTCCCGCCATGCGACTGCTCATGGCCCTGTCGCAGACGGAACCTGCGCCCACTTCCGCGCGCCTGATCTCCGTCCAGACGGCATTTGGCAGCCGCTCTGCCCCGATCGTCAGCAATGCCACCGCGCTGGCGCACCTGTCTCCCAGCCAGGGCGTCGCCTCAAGCATATGCGCGCCCGTGATCTCGCTGCCCAACGCGCCATCCGCCAGCAGCGGTCGCGCCATTTCATCCGCAAGCCAGACCAGAGCCTCGAATCCGAGCCCTTCCACGCCCGCAAGCATCACCAGATTGCCACGCCCAAGCCTGGTGCTCGCCCCCGACGGCAGCTCGACCCGCGTCAGTTCTCCCATGTTGCGGAACACAATCACGCCCGACCCGGCAAACGCCCAGGCAGCATCCTCACGCAGGTATCCCGCTTTCGGATAGACAACCGCTCCGGTCGCATCCCTGAGCCGCCACCCTAGTCCGGGCGCGCACCGCAATCGGGCATCGGGCGCTCTGCCGGAGGATTCGATGCGACAGTCCGCGGTCCGTTCGATCACATAGCCCGGCGGAGCGTAGGGCGCCTTGATCTGCTGGGTAACCCTCGGTTGCGCCCCGGCCGACTGGGCCAGCGCCACCAACCCGAGGCCAAGCCAGAGACCAAGCCAGGGACCCAGCGTCTTCATGAAAAACCCCGCATGTGCCGAACGACCGCTTCGGGCCAGCAAACGCTGGCCTGGCTTGTCGCGCCAGCGGCTGCACCAGCATCCGGTCCGGCCGCCCGGCGACGCTCTCCCGAACCTCAGACCTTCGCCACCGCGATCGAGCCGTTCGTCCCGCCAAACCCGAACGAGTTCGACATCGCCATCTTGATGACGGCCTCGCGCGCCTCGCGGATGATGTTGACGCCGTAGGCGAGGGGGTCGAGCCGGTCGATGTTGATGGAGGGCGCAACGAAACGCTCCTTCATCATGATCAGCGAGTAGATCAGCTCCTGCACGCCAGCCCCGCCGAGGCAGTGGCCCGTCATCGACTTGGTGGCCGAGATCATCGGCTGGTCCGCCGCCTCTTGCCCGAAGACTTCGCGCACAGCCTCCAGCTCCTTCACGTCGCCAACCGGCGTCGATGTCGCGTGCGGATTGAGATAGTCCGGCGCGCGCCCGGCCTGCGCCATGGCAAGCCGCATCGCCCGCGCGGCGCCTTCGCCCGAAGGCGCCACCATGTCGTAGCCATCCGACGTCGCACCATAGCCGACCACTTCGCCATAGATCGTCGCCCCACGGCGCCTGGCGTGCTCGTATTCTTCCAGCACCACCATGCCGGCGCCGCCGGCGATCACGAAACCATCGCGATCGGCGTCATAGGCGCGCGAGGCGCGCTGCGGTTCGGCAT
>JBMOGP010000528.1:0-2481 GCA_049318285.1 Hyphomonadaceae bacterium | reverse complement strand
ACAAGGAGTTTCACGTCTCGCCCTTTTTCGCCGTCGACGGGAAGTACCAGTTTGGCATCCGGCGCTCGCAGGATGTGCTGACGGTGACCGTGGTGAACTTTGACGCCGAAGGCGCCCAGCACGCGGCTAGCCTCTCCGTGAGGCCGCGTGAACTTAAATCCGGCGAGGTTCTCAAGTGGATGGTGGCGATGCCCCTGTCCGGCCTCGGCGTCGTGATCGCAATCCATTGGCAGGCCCTGCGCCTCCTGCTTAAAGGCGCGCGATATCGTGATAAGCCAGTCCAGCGCGAGAAACGCGTCACGCTTGCCCGGCCAGAGGATGAACCGGCGGAAGAGACGCCCAAGCCAAGGAAACGTGCATGAGCCGCGTCGAGAGAATGGTGCTGGACATCGGCGGTCCGGGCGACCTCAACAAGCTGCATGGCCTGCCCGCGAGCCTCAGCTTTGCGGCCATGATCCTTACGCGGCTGCGTCGCGGGCGGCTGGACATGAGCCTGCCTGACGGACGTACCCTGCGCTTCATGGGCAAGGAGCACGGCCCGATGGCCGAGCTGATCGTTCACGACCTGAAGTTCGTCCGCACGGCTGCAGCACGCGGCGATGTTGGCTTCGCCGAAGCATTCATCGACGGCAAGGTGGATACGCCGGACCTGCCCCTGCTGTTGGAGTACTTCAACGCCAACTGGGAGAATATCGGCCCCTTCGGGCTGGGCGGCGCCATAGCCCGCTTCTTCGGCAATTTTAGGCACATGCTTCGCGCCAACACGAAGAAGGGCTCGAAGAGAAACATCCTCGCGCACTACGACCTGGGCAACGATTTCTATGCATCCTGGCTCGACCCGACGATGACCTATTCGTCGGCGCTTTTCGCCTCGCCCGAGCAGACGCTCGAGGAGGGGCAGCTTGCGAAGTATCGCTCGATTGCCCGCAACCTGCAGCTGAAGCCCGGCGAACATGTCCTCGAGATCGGCTCCGGCTGGGGCGGCTTCGCAGAAGTCGCGGCGAAGGAGTATGGCGCGCGCGTCACATCGATCACCATCTCGAACGCCCAGCATTCGCTCGCTACGCAGCGCATTGCTGCGGCCGGACTCGCCGACAAGGTGCAGATCGTCATGTCCGACTATCGTGACGTGAAAGGTCAGTTCGACGCGGTCGCTTCGATAGAGATGTTTGAAGCAGTGGGTGAGGAATACTGGCCGAGCTACTTCTCCAAGATTGCCGAAGTCCTGAAACCCGGCGGGCGCGCCGCACTCCAGATCATCACCATCGCCGACGAGCATTTCGATGAGTACCGCAGCCGCGCCGACTTCATCCAGCATTACGTCTTTCCGGGCGGCATGCTCCCCTCGCCGACACGCCTTCGGGAGGAAACCGAACGCGCAGGGCTCGGCTATTCGGTGGATTGCATGTTCGGGAAGGACTATGCGCGCACTGTGGACGAGTGGTCCCAGCGTTTTGATCTGGCCTGGCACCGCATCAAGGGCGGCAAGTTCGACGAGCAGTTCCGACGGCTGTGGATCTACTATCTGTCCTACTGCTCGGCAGGATTCAGGACCGGGACGATCAATGTCGGCCAGTTTGTGCTGACAAAGCCGGCCTGATGCCCCTGCCCGGCGCGATGGCGGAGACAATCCGCCACCGATTTGCATCTGGCTAGCGTGTTCGTCTGCAGCTAAGCTTCGTCTGAAGAGACGGAGTACGTCGTGCCGCGTATCATGCTTGAGAAAGACAATCTGGATGAACGGAACAAGGAGTTCATACAGATACCGCTGACCAATACGCTGTTCCTGAACTCCGTGCCAAAGTGCGGGACACATCTGATCAAGAACGTTATGCGGATGTTCGTGCCTGTGGAGCAGCAGTACAACGCGACATTCATCCAGTTCCCCAGCCTGCTTCATCATGGACCCATCGCGTTCAATCCGAACATTCCAAAACTCTCCTGGGGGCACCTTCTTTTCTCGGACGACTCGGCCGCCTTCACGCGATACGCGCGTCACCTTGTGCTTGTCCGCGATCCTTACGACTGGGTTCTGGCGCGTGCGCGCTTCTTCCTCTCCGAGAACTTTGAAGGCAGGACCGACAGGCTGAAGTCGGGCGCGTTCGACACCAACGACATCCTCAACATGATGATCTTCGGCATTCACAAGAAGGCACCTGGCCTCGAGGAGATCTTCCGTCACAACGCGGCAGCGTGGATGGGCTCGACCACATTCATGATACGCTATGAGGACCTGGTCGGCCATGTGAAGCGTCTCGATACGCCGGAAGCGAAAGACTACTTCTTCAGGTTGTTCGAACAGTGCGGCATCGTTCCGCCGAACGACTGGCGCGAGCGCGTGGTCATCGGCGCGGACCGCAAGCAGAGCGGCACGGCGCGGGAGAACCTCGGGGGCGGGCTGACCGATCTTCCAGATGAGCTTCCGGACGCACAGAAGAAACTCGTCGACTATGCAGCGCCGGGGCTTCGCGCGCTGCTGGG
>JBMOGP010000527.1:0-2482 GCA_049318285.1 Hyphomonadaceae bacterium | reverse complement strand
CTCCAGCAGACCAAGCGACAGCACCAGACGGTCCGCCTCCTCCGCATCCAGCGTCAGGTTGATGTTCTGCTTCGCCGCAAGCTTCGCCAGCTCCGCAACCATAGGATAAAGCTCGCGATGCACCCGCTCGGCTTGTACCGCACGATAGGCCGGATGCAGCGCTGACAGCTTTACAGATATCCCGTCAGCCGTCTCAGGCGTTGCCCCCGTCTTCGCCTTGCCAACTTCGCCGATCGCGTTGGCATAGCTCTCGAAATAGCGTCGCGCATCCGCCGCGGTTCGTGCGCCCTCACCAAGCATGTCGAACGAATGCGATGCCGCTTCGCCCTTCTTCACATTGCGCTGGCCGTGCTTCAGCGCTTCATCAATCCTGCGGCCCATGACAAATTGTCCGCCCATGATGCGCATCGCCTGCATCATCGCGCCGCGGATCACCGGCTCGCCCGCCTGACGAACCATGCGCTGCATGAAGCCTGCGGGATTCGTCTCCGCGTCCTCCGGCGGCTGCACGATCCGCCCCGTCAGCATCAGCCCCCAGGTGGACGCGTTCACCAGCAACGAGTCCGACTTGCCGCGATGGTCCGACCAATCGCCCGATGCGATCTTCTCGGCGATCAGCGCATCCGCCGTGTCCGCGTCCGGCACGCGCAGCAACGCCTCGGCGAGGCACATCAGCGCCAGCCCCTCTGGGTTGGACAGCCCGAACTCCTCAAGGAAGCTTTCCATCACGCCGGAGCGTCTTGTCTCCGCCCGCGCCTTCAGAACGATGTCACGCGCCGCCATCGAGGCAGCCCGCCGTTCCGCCGGATCGAGCGCAGGCGCCGTCAGCAGCTCCACAATCCGCTTGCCCTCGTCCTCGAACTTCCCGGCGTCCAGCGAATCGGCAGAACGGATCATGGCTTTCGGCATGGAGGACGCCTTTTGTCGGGGACTGCATATCTGCAGGCCGCCCCGCGCCGGATCAACTTTAAACTCGCCCGAGACCCGCCCGGTTTGCGCAATGATCTTGCGTTCTGCCTGTCTCTCGGGCCATGGACGTAACCTCCCCCGGCCCGTATTCAGGCGAGCCCGAAGCAAACAGGGAATCGCGCCCGCAATGCGCATCATGCTGGTAACCGACGCCTGGGACCCACAGGTGAATGGCGTCGTCCGCACGATGAAGCGTGTCATCACCGAGTGCGAGGAGATGGGCCACACCTGGGACATCGTCTCGCCGAACGGCTTCAAGACGATTCCCCTGCCCACTTATTCCGAGATCAGGCTAGCCTTCGGCGCCAAGGAGATCATCGAGGCGCGATTCCTCGAGTTCGAGCCCGACGCCGTCCACATCGCCACCGAAGGCCCGCTCGGCTGGGCCGCACGCGGGGTCTGCCTGCGCCTCAAATTTCCCTACACAACGGCCTACCATACGCGCTTCCCGGAATACATTGCGGCGCGCTTCTTCTTCCTGCCCGTCTGGATGGGCTATATGTATGTCCGCGAGTTCCACAAATACTCCGGCCGCGTGATGGTCGCGACCGCCTCGATGCGTGACGAGCTGGAAGCCCAGCGCTTCAAGAACATCATCCCGTGGTCGCGCGGCGTCGACACCGACCTCTTCCATCCCGGCAGGCGGAAGGAGGACCGTGGCCCCTTCGCTGGCATGAAGCAGCCGATCTGGCTCAATGTCGGCCGCGTCGCAGTCGAGAAGAACATCGCCGCCTTCCTCGAGACGGACCTTCCGGGTACGAAAGTCGTCGTCGGCGACGGCCCCCAGCTCGAGGCGCTGAAGTCAAAGCACAGGGACGCGCATTTCCTCGGCGTGAAACAGGGCGAGGAACTCGCCGACTGCTTCGCCAACGCGGATTGCTTCGTCTTCCCGAGCCTCACCGACACGTTCGGCCTCGTCATCCTCGAAGCCATGGCGGCCGGCACGCCCGTCGCCGGCTTCAGCGTGCCGGGCCCGCGCGACCTCATCCCTGGCTCCAACGCCGGCGCGGTGAATGACGACCTCCGCATCGCTTGCGACGAAGCGCTGAAATGCTCCCGCGAGGCAACCCGCGCCTACGCGGAGACCTATTCCTGGCGCGCCTGCGCGGAGCAGTTCATCAACAATCTCGAACCGCTGCCTGTGCCGGAGCGCAGCCGCTTCTGGAAACGCCTGGCCAAGCTGCGAAACGCCCTGCGCATCCGCCGCCGCAAGCCGAAACCAGATACAGGTGTGGTCAAGTCAGAAGCGAAACGGACAACGGCAAAAGACTGATTTTGCCAGCGGTGAAACCTCCACGCAGGCGCTGCGTTGTGATTCCATGGCTGGTTCACAGACCCTTAACGATCACGCTGTTGCCGCCGGCGCGCCCGTCCGCAGGCACAGGGCTCTGCCGGCTGGCATGATGATCGCCGCTGGGGCGCTGCTCCCGATTGCGCCGATTGCCGCCACCAGCTTCATCCCCGAACGGCCGGCGTCAGTCGAGGCCGCCGCGACGCCTGATGCAGCTCTCAT
>JBMOGP010000526.1:0-2482 GCA_049318285.1 Hyphomonadaceae bacterium | reverse complement strand
AGTTCGCCCGGCTGGCATTTTGTGGGTCACAAGTGCCTGCGAACATGATTCAATTTTGTCATGGCGAAGGCGGGCGGGCTCACGGACGAACAGGTCGCAGCACTCGTCGCCGCACACGAGCGGCTGCTCGCCGAAGTCGCCGTCGCCAGGGCCGCGGCGGCCGAGGACAAGGCGCTCATCGCCCACCAGAAGCTCGTCATCGCCAGGCTGCAGCACCAGATGTGGGGCCAGAAGTCCGAGCGGGGCGAGCGGCTCGTCGAGCAGGCGGAACTCGCCTTCGAGGACGCGCAGACGACCGCAACCGAGGAGGAACTGGCGGCCGAAGCGGCCCTCGCCAGGACCACGCAGGTGGCCGCATTCCAGCGCCGGACGCCGAGGCCGCGTCTGGATTTCCCCGCCCATCTGCCGCGCGAACGCGTCGTGGTGGAAGCACCGGCGACCTGCCAGTGCTGCGGCGGCGACCGCCTGCGCAAGCTCGGCGAGGATGTCACCGAGACACTGGAGAGCATCCCGCGCTCGTGGAAGGTGATCCAGACCGTGCGGGAGAAGTTAACCTGCCGGGATTGCGAGGCGATCAGCCAGGCCCCGGCGCCGTTCCACGCCATCCCGCGCGGCTGGGCCGGACCGAGCCTGCTGGCGCTCGTCGCCTGCGAGAAGTTCGGGGCCCACCAGCCCCTCAACCGCCTGTGCGACCAGTTCGCCCGCGAAGGCGTCACCATCCCGCTGTCGACGCTGGCCGATTCCATGGGTGCGGTCTGCGTTGCGCTGCAGCCGCTCCTGTCGCGCATCGAGGCCCATGTGTTCGGCGCCGGCCGCCTCCATGGCGATGACACGACCGTGCCGGTCCTGGCCAAGGGCAAGACCGAGACCGGCCGGATCTGGACCTATGTGCGCGATGACCGCCCGTTTGGCGGTCCCGATGCGCCGGCGGCGATGTTCTACTACTCCCGCGACCGGCGAGCCGAGCACCCCAGGGAGCATCTCTGCCGCTATGGCGGCCTGTTCCAGGCCGATGCCTATACGGGCTACCAGGATCTCTACGATCCCGGACGACAACCGGGGCCGCTGATCGAGGCGGCGTGCTGGGCGCACGCGCGGCGGCCCTTCTTCCAGATGGCCGACGTCGAGGCCGCGGCACGCCGCAAGGCGCACAAGGAGGCCGGCGGCACGCTGTCTCCCATCGCCGTCGACGTGGTGCGGCGCATGGACGAGATCTTCGCCATCGAGCGCGACCTGTGGGGTATGCCACCCGACCAGCGCCTGGCCGAACGACAGCGCTCGGTGCGCCCGCTCGTGGACGCATTGCGGGAGGTCATGATGCAAAAGCGCGCGGCACTGTCGCCCAGGCACGACCTCGCCAGGGCCATGACCTACATGCTCAAGCGCTGGCCCGCCTTCACCCGCTTCCTGGACGACGGCCGGGCCTGCATGACCAACAATGCGGCGGAGCGGGCCCTGAGGGGCGTGGCGCTGGGCCGCAAGAGCTGGCTCTTCGCCGGCTCCGACCGGGGTGGCCAGCGGGCCGCGGCCATGCTCAGCCTCATCGTCACGGCGAAGATGAACGATGTTGATCCGCGCGCCTGGATGGCCGACGTTCTGGGGCGTATCGCCGGTCATCCTGCGCATCAACTCGCCGACCTGCTGCCCTGGAACTGGCAGCAGAAGGCGGCCATGATGGCGGCATGACCTTTGCCGCAAGCACCTCGTCCGGCGCCTGCCTCAAAATTAGTCTCGACGATGTCGAGCCCAAGGTCGTGCGTCGGCTCGAAGTGCCGCTGACCATCAGGCTCGACCGGCTCCACCTCGTCCTGCAGACAGCCTTCGGCTGGGAGAACTATCACCTCTGGGAGTTCCTGGCCGGCCGAGACGCCCGCTTCGGCATCCCGAATCCGGACTGGGGCAACGGTCCGCTGGACGGGCGCAAGGCCAACCTCGCGACGGCCTTGGATGAGGCCGGGAAGAAGCGGCTCAAATACCTCTACGACTTCGGTGACGGGTGGGAGCACACCATCAGGGTCGAAGCCATCGGGCCGGCAAGTCCCGGCATCCTCTATCCCAGGCTGCTCCATGCCGAGGGACGCTGCCCCCCAGAGGATGTGGGTGGGCCTCCTGGCTACGCCGAATACCTCGACGCCATGGCAGACCCCCGCCATGACCGCCACGACGAACTACTCCAGTGGCGCGGGCCCGCCTTCGACCCCGACATCGTCGATCTCGCAGTCCTCTCGGCCGATGTACTCGCGCTCGCAAGGAAGTGGTCCAGCCCGCCAGCGCGGAAACGCTCATAGCCCGCGGCCTTCGCCGGATGCTTACCTTGATCAGGGTGTCATAGTCGATCGTCTCGCCCTTCGGCTTCTCGTTTGCGAGCTTGCGCTGAGGCGCGATCGTCCCGGCCTTCTCGGCCTTGACGAACCAGTCCTCGGCCGAGGTTTTCGGGTTCAGCTTCGGACCGCATTCGCCCTGCACGCCCGACCTCTCCAGG
>JBMOGP010000525.1:0-2486 GCA_049318285.1 Hyphomonadaceae bacterium | reverse complement strand
GGTTTTCTTGCGCCCCGAAGGTGCCGAGAGACGCGTTATAGCAATGGAATGGCGGCTACCAGAGATTCGAACTCCCGATACGGTCTTGATTGAGAGATAAAAAAATAACGATATAAATCAATTGGTTAGAAAATTCGGCAGGTGTGCGAGAAACGGAGATTGAGTTTCCCGGCCCACTGCTCCCCGATTGCTGGGCCAAACCATTCGCTGAGGTACCGTTTCGGAGTCCTCAGCTTTGCATCATTGCCTTTGCTCGGTAACGCCGAGTTCCTCCCACATCCAGGTGAAATCGTAGCTCGCCATTGGGTCGTCGGGATCATGCCGCCCGGAGCCGTTCTCCAGCACCTTCAGCCAGGCGATCACCTTGTCCCGGCCTTTGGCCGTCTTGGCGGCCTGGCGTGGCGAGCGATTGCCGAGCGCCGGGATCGGCTCGTCCAGGGTGCGCCGATAGTGGTCCGTCAAACCCTGATGGACGACCCGCTTCAACTCGTCAGGTGGCAAGGGCGGGGGCTCGGCATTTCTGGTTGTGCGCCGTGGCGTCGACGCCATCATCTGTTCGACGGTCTGCCGTTCGAGCAATGGCGCTCGACCGAGGCCCCCCAATGCGGCTTCGAGCATGGCCTGACCGCGCGTTGCACGACCCTGCGAGTTGACCGAAAGGGTCACCGCCTTGGTGGTGATTTCCACATTGCCGAGAACAGTCGCGCCGTTGTCCATCGTCGTGCTGAAGGTCTGCGCACTCGTGCCCTTACGCGCAGGCGCCTTGCCTGACTTCTTCGTGGTTTCCAGCCAATTCCAGAAGCTGTCGTTCTCCTTGCTCAGAACGGGCAGCGCATCGAGGGCCGCCCGGATCGCTGGGAGTTTCGCCTTTGAAAGAAGCGGAAAGTGCAGCGTGATGAATTCGAGCGGCTCACCATCGGTATTCTGCATCTCGGGCAGCGTCGGATTGAGCGCCCGTCGAAGGACGTCATCGAGCCACAGCGCGCTGAACATGAAGGCGGCTCCGGCCAGCACCTCATCGACGCCGGTGATGGGCGCGAGCGCTGCTTCATCGGTCGCCCGGCCGAGCGATCGCGCCAGCTTGAGGGCTTCGGCCCGCGCCTTCTTGCGCACCCTCTCGATCGACGCCAACGCTTCGTCCGCGAGGCGATGATCAAACGCCAGCAGCGCCCCGGTGATCTGGGTCTTGCCCATGACGGTCACGATCCGCGCCGCGATCCGGTCCCATTGCTTCAGACTGCGTGTCGCCGAGCGTTCGAACACCCGAACCGGCTCGCCGCCCCGGATCATGTCCCGCGCCAGGAAACTCTCGCCAACAACGATGTCGCTGACTTCATAAAGGCTCATCGTCGAACGCCGCAGCGCGTCGACATAGGCGCGCGTTCCGGCGCTTTCCTTCCAGCCTCGACGTTTCAGGTAGTCGGTCGCGACGTTCCGCTCATCCGGGCCCGACGACACGAAATCCTCGAACGCGCAGCCCCACAGATTCGAGACACCGTGATCGCCGACGATCTCGGCCAGCTCATCGAGTTCGATGCCGGCACCACGGCAGGCCTGGCCGACATGGCGCTGGAAGACGTCTTCAAATGCGCCGCGCCATTCGTCGCGGCTAACCCATTTGATCAGTCCTTCGATCGAATGAACCGCCGCCATCGGCTCCGTACTCCGCCCATCCCCTGCGAAGTCGCCGATTGAAATTCACAAGAAAAATCAATGATGGCGTTCGCATTCTCCATTCTCCAGACCTCTGTACCAGAGAAAATCGTACGGCGCTTGGGCCTCTGAAATCGCGAGCAATTTCAATGTATTAATCGATCCGTACCGAGAACGCAAAAGTCCACAGGTACGGAGAGAAAACGCGAAAACGGAGAAAAATGGGCCGCAGCCCGACGACCCGTGGTCCACAGGTCGCTTGGTCAATCCCTTGGAATTGTTTGGGTTTTCTTGCGCCCCGAAGGTGCCGAGAGACGCGTTATAGCAATGGAATGGCGGAGGAGGCGGGATTCGAACCCGCGATACGGTTTCCCGCATACACACTTTCCAGGCGTGCGCCTTCAACCACTCGGCCACCCCTCCGCGCGCCTTTCGGCGAGACGCAGGGCCATAGCACCGTGCCGTGCTGCTGTGCAAGGCACGGTGGGGCCAGGCTGGGCGCGGCGACGCAAAATCGCCACACTCGGCGAAGGATTTGCACAGCAGGCTGCTTTCACGGGTCACCCGGCTCCTGCCTGTGTTATTTTGCGCCAATGAACGGGCCGCGTCACAGGACGAGAGTGGTCTTGCTGGCCGCAGCCTGCGGGCTGGCGGGCACGCTCTGTGCCATGCCTGCGTCTGCACAGCTGATGCTGCCGGGGGCCGCGCCGCCGTCCCAGCAGGGGAGCGTTCAGGCAGCGTCGCCCAGGCCGAAACCGTCTGAAGCGTCTGCCGCCGCCAAACTGCCGGGCGAGGATGCGGTGGTCGGCAAGACTCTGTTCCTGAATGGAACC
>JBMOGP010000524.1:0-2492 GCA_049318285.1 Hyphomonadaceae bacterium | reverse complement strand
GCCGGCCTGCCGCTCGAATACGCCGAAGGCCCCTCCACCACCGGCTTCGTCGCCACCCTGCGTGGCCCCTCCAACGGCCGCACCGTCCTCCTGCGCGGCGACATGGATGCCCTCCCGATGCACGAGGACACCGGCCTTGAATTCTCCTCGCAGGTCGAGAACGCAATGCACGCCTGCGGCCACGACACGCATGTCGCCATGCTGGTCGCCGCCGCCCACGCGCTCTGCGCCCAGCGTGATCGCCTTGCCGGCACCGTGCAGTTCATGTTCCAGCCCGGCGAGGAAGGCTGGCACGGCGCACGCTACATGCTGGATGACGGCCTGATCGATCCGATCCCGGACGCCGCCTTCGCGCTCCACATCACGCCGAATATCCAGTCAGGCGTCTTCGCTGGCCGTCCCGGCCCCCTGCTCGCCGCCGCCGACCGCATCGAACTCACCATCAAGGGAAAGGGCGGCCACGCCTCGCAGCCGCACGACGCCGTCGATCCCATCCCCGTCGCCTGCGAGATGGTGATGGCGCTACAAGCGATGATCACCCGCCGCGTCCCCGCCTTCGATCCCGCCGTGCTGACCATCGCGCACATCAGGGCAGGCTCGACCAACAACGTGATCCCCGAGACCGCCTTCATCGAGGGCACCATCCGCACCTTCTCGGAAAAATCCCGCGCCATCGCCCGCGAAGGGCTGCAGCGCGTGGTCGACCATGTCTGCGCCGCCCACCTCTGTGAAGCCGACCTCAGGATCATCCCGGGCTTCCCCGTCACGCTCTGCGACAGCCGCGCCCACGCGCTCGCCCGCCGCGTCACGAAAGAGACCTTCGGCGAGGACGCCTGGTTCGAGATGCCGACACCGATGATGGGCGCAGAGGATTTCTCCTACGTGCTCCAGAAAGCCCCCGGCGCCATGATGTTCCTTGGCGCCTCGCCCGAAGGCGGCGACTGGCGCACCTGCTGCGCGCTGCACTCCAACCGCATGGTGCTCGACGAAAAGGTCATGGCCCGCGGCGCCGCCCTGCACTGCGCGCTGGCGGAATCATTCCTGTCAGGCGGGTTCGAGAGCTAGACGCGCTCGTCCTTCGACGAACGGCGCTGCGCGCCTGCTCAGGATGAGCGCTTGGAGGGCGTGGCTGGAGACGTGCTCATGCTGAGCAGCCGCGCAAAGCGCGGCGCCCGTCGAAGCACGAGCACGGGCTCACAGACCTACGGGGCAATCGTCGGAATCTCATACCCCACAGGCGCCCCCGGCCCCACCGGAATCCCCAGCGCCACCCACGCAGCCGTAAGCGCCATCCCCGCAAAGTAGAACGCGACCGCCAGCGGCAGCAGCAGCGCAATCGGCGTCCCCAGCTTGAGGCCCGGGACCCAGCGTTGCGCGAACACCAGCGTCAGCACAACGTACGGATTGAGCGGCGAGATCAGGTTCGTCACCGTGTCGCCGACACGATAGGCTGCCGTCGTCATCTCCGGCGAGACATCGAGCAGCATCATCATCGGCGTCGCCACCGGTGACATCGCGGCCCATTTTGCTGATCCGGAAGCAATCAGGAAATCCAGCCAGGCCGACATCGTGGTGAGGATCGGCAGCAGCACCGCCGGCGGCGCCTGCATCGCGCGCAGCTGGTCTGCGCCGGTAATCGCCGTGATCGGTCCAAGGTTCGACCAGCCGAACATCGCCACGAAGTGCGCCGCAAAGAAGATCAGCACGAGATAGGGCAGGATCACCTCCAGCCCCTTGACCATCATGCCGACCAGCTCGCGATGATTCCGGATCGTCCCAAGCGTTGCGCCATAGGCCCACCCCGTCGCAATGAAGAGCAGGAACAGCATCGCCGCGATCGACCGGAAGAAAGGCGTTGTCCGCTGGCTGCCCGTCGCCGCCTCGTCCAGCAGTGGCGTGAACCCCGGCCACATCAGGAGAGCCGCCATCAGCGCTGCAACACCAAGCGCTGCAACACCGGCCGCCATCAGGCCCTGCTTCTCGCGTCCCGACAGCACAACGCCGGCAAGATCTGCAACACCGCTCTCCCCTTCCCACTTGCCCAGGCGCGGCGCGACCACGCGCTCCAGCACGACCCAGCCAACGGCCGTGAACACCACCGCAATGCCGATCGAGAAATACCAGTTGCCGACAGGGTTCATCGTCCAGTCGGGCACAAGAAGCCGCGCACCCGTCTCCGTGATGCCAAGCAGCAGAACATCATACTGGCCCGGCAGAAGATTGCCCGCGAGCCCCACAGCTGCGCCAGCAAACCCCGAGATCAGCCCCAGCACCGGATGGCGCCCCGCAGCCACAAAAACGATCGCCGTCAGCGGTACGTAGACCATGTAGGCTGCGTCGTTGGCATGCGTCGCCAGCATGCCCAGCACGAAGACCATCGGCACCAGCACTTGTCTCGGCAGCCCGCCCAGGCTCGCGCGCATCAGTGCGGTGAGCAACCCGGACCGCTCCGCCACGCTTGCGCCAAGCATGATGGTGAGCGCAAAGCCCAG
>JBMOGP010000523.1:0-2505 GCA_049318285.1 Hyphomonadaceae bacterium | reverse complement strand
ATGCTGCCCGTGCCGCAGACGACGATGCCGCCTTCATCGCCGCCGAAGGCGCCGAGCCAGGCGAGATAGCCATCGCCCTCGAACCAGGCTGCGGCGAACGGATGCTGCCATGACTCCAGCGCCTGGCGGGCGCCGAGTTGGCCCGTGCCGGCGAGGCCTATCCCGGCATAGGTACGTGCGAGCGCCTCTTCGCCAAGGCTCGCCTGCGCAAGCGCCTGTGCCGTGGCGGCGAGAATCGACCCGCTGGCGGCCTGTATGCCGAAGCGCATGCTGGCAGGCCCGGAGACGCCTTCGCCCAGCGTACGCCCGTCGGCTGACGCCAGCCGCGCACGGCATCGTGTTCCGCCGCCATCCACGCCAAGGAAAAGCGATTCCGTCATTGCGCCTGTCTAGCGTGCTTCGCGCGGCATTCAATCCAGGCCGTTTCCATGAGATACCCGGCCCATGAGCACCGAAGATGCAAGCGCGCGCTATCTCGACCTCGACCAGCTCCCTACCATCGCGCAGGTCGGCTTGCTGCACGAGAGTCAGGCAGAGGCGGTCGCTGCGGTCCAGCCGGCCCTTCCATCAATTGCGGCGGCGGTCGGAGCGGCGGTCGAGCGGCTGCGGCGGGGAGGGCGGTTGGTCTATTGTGGCGCCGGGACTTCGGCACGGATCGGCGTGCAGGACGGAGCTGAGTTGCTGCCAACTTTCAACTGGCCGGCCGACAAGGTGGCGTTCGTCATTGCGGGTGGCGAGAAGGCCCTTCTGCGGGCGGTCGAGAATGCAGAAGACTCTGCCGAGGACGGATCCAGCCAGATCACGCAACTCCGCGTCGGATCCGATGACGTTGTGCTTGGGATCGCTGCAAGCGGCAATACGCCGTTCACGGTCGCGGCCGTGGAGACGGCGCGCGGGCAAGGCGCATTGACGATCGGGATTGCGAACAATGCAGGCTCGCGTCTTCTGTCTGCCTCTGATCATCCGATCCTGATCGAGACGGGCGCTGAAGCTGTTGCAGGTTCAACGCGGCTGAAGGCGGGGACCGCACAGAAGATCGTGTTGAACCTGCTTTCGACAGCCGTGATGATCCAGCTTGGCCGGGTATATCGTGGCCTGATGGTGGACATGCGCCCAACCAACGCCAAGTTGCGGCAACGCGCGGAGCAGATGGTGGCAAGGTTGACAGGATGCGATCCCGCCATTGCTGCGGATGCTTTACTAAGGGCAGGCAGTGATGTGAAGCTGGCCGTCCTGGTGGTGCAAGGCATGAGCGTCGATGATGCGCGTGTCCTGATCGGCCAGTCGGGTGGAAACCTGCGTGCCGCGCTGGATGCTGCGCGAGGCAGGTAGGCTACAGGCCTGGCGGGCAGACCTCGGCGCCCGCTATCCAGACGTTCCGGACGTCCAGCGCGTCGCTGAAGAGCACAAGATCGGCGCGGGCGCCCGGTGCGATGCGGCCGTGGAGCCGGTCAGCGCCGAGAAACGCAGCGGGCGTGAGGCTGGTCATCTGCAGCGCCTCAACGGTTGTGGCGTTCAGCATGGCGAGCGCATTGCGGGCGGCTGTTGCCAGATCCAGATGTGCGCCGGCGAGCGTGCCTGCTTCGGTCCTGAGCGCGCCGCCGGCGACCGCAATACGGTCGCCGAAGAGGGTCATCGACGTGTCGGTCGCGCCGACCGTCGCCATGGCGTCCGAAACGAGGACGAGCTTGTCGGCAGATTTTGCCGCGAAGGCGGCTTTTGCTGAAACCGGATGCACATGGATGCCATCGAGGATGAGTCCAGCCCAGGTCCTGCGTTCCGCCAGCGCAACGCCGACCGCGCCTGGGCTGCGTCCCTCCATCGGCGGCATGGCGTTGAAGAGGTGAGTAAAGCCCGTGGCGCCCGCGGCGATCAGCGCCTCAATTTCCCTATGGGACGCCGCTGTATGGCCGATGCTGACGGTGACGCCGGCCGACGTCAGTCTGTGGACGTCGTCTGGCGAGGCCTGTTCGGGCGAAAGGGTCACAAGAACGGGAAACGGATGCTTCCTCGCCACCAGGTCGAGGTCAGCAGCATCGAGTGCGCGCAGGTAGCGCTGGGGGTGCACGCCGCGGCGAGGTTCCGACAGCCATGGACCTTCGAGGTGTAGGCCGAGCAGGCCAGGCATTTCATCGCGAACGCCTTCAGCAACGGCGTCAATCGCGGCAGCGATCTTGCCACGCGCGTCAGAGATCAGTGTTGCCATCAGGGCGGTGACGCCAAGCTGAGCATGCGCCTGCGTGATCGTGCGGAGCGACTGCACGGTCGGGGAGTCATTGAAGAGAACGCCGCCGCCGCCATTGACCTGAATATCCACCAGCCCCGGTGCAAGCAGCCCATCCAGCCACGGTACGCCCGGCCGGATGCCGGGAGTTACGCGGACGATCAAGCCACTGTCGATCTCCAAGGTTGCGCCATCGAGAATCTCGGTTCCGGTGAACAAGCGGGTGGCGGCAAGCGTCAGCACGTCAGTGCGTCTCCGTGATCTTGCTCAGCATCGGCGGG